>JBFHJY010000097.1:0-7701 GCA_041595655.1 Azoarcus sp. | reverse complement strand
GACCACGCGATGATCCTGCGCGGCTCGCTCGAACGTCTCAGCCCGGTGCTGATGACCGCACTGGTCACCGCCTTCGCGCTCGCCCCGCTGCTATTCGAGGCCGAGCGCCCCGGCACCGAGATCCTGCATCCGGTGGCGGTGGTGATCTTCTCCGGCCTGATCAGCTCGACCCTGCTCGACACCTTCCTGACCCCCGCCCTGTTCTGGCTGTTCGGCCGGCGTGATACCGAGCACCTGATGAACCAGAACGAGAAGGAGGCATTCTGATGACCCCGTTTGATAGCCCACTGCAACCAAGGAGCCCACACATGAACGCTCGCACCCTGATCCTGCTGTCTTGCCTGCTCGCCGCCACGCCCGCGCTGGCCGACAAGAGCCACGGTCACGCACATGGCGACAGCCATGGTCACAGCCACGCCGAAGAAGGGGCTCATGACCATGCGCCGAAGCACGGCGGCATCGTCAGCGAAGCCAACGACCTCGACTTCGAGCTCGTCAGCCGGGACGGCCTGCGGCTGTACGTGCGCGACCACGGCGAGCCGGTCAACGCCGACGGCGGCAGCGCCAAACTGACGGTCGTATCGAAGGACGGCAAGCAGGACATCGAGCTTACGCCGGCAGGCAACCATTTCGCCGGCACGGCGCAACTACCCGCCGGAGCGCGTGTGGTGGCGCGGGTGACGCTCGGCGGGCGTACGATGGCGGTGCGATTCGCGATGCCGTAAGCGCGCCAGGCGCATCGCCGTTCAGCGAAGGTCGGCATGCACCGCGGAAGCGTGCTCGCACTGACGGCAGCCATGCTGTTCTGTGCGAGCACTTTGTTCGCCAAGCTCATCATCGCCAGCGCCCATCCGGCGTTGCAGGCCGGTTTGCTGTACTTGGGCAGCGGCCTCGGCCTGAGTGTTGTTCGGCTGCTGCGCGACCGCGGCTGGGCGGCCTCCGGACTGGCTGCCAGCGAATCGCGCTGGCTCACCCCCTCGCGCCTGTGGGCGCTACCCTGGCGTGCCAACCGGCGAGCCTCATCCCATTTGTTCGTTTGAGATATTGCTCACTCTCTTGGCTCAGCCTGAGGATCTGGCCTGCTGCCTGGCGTGGTTACACTCGGTGTTGGGCGCCTTGCTCGGTCTGGCAACGTCTGTATCGCCACAAGCCCGACACGTTCGCGCCCGGGTCTTGCCTGAGCGGTACGCCTCCAAGCGACCTGGCGCAGATAAGTTTTTAGCGCCTTCCCGCACGGAGTATCGGTGAGCGCAACTTGCGTTTGGAAATGCGACATGTATCAGCTGGCAGCCCACGTAGAATCAATGGCTTGTGAGGGCGCTTAGCGCAGCCTTCATTTTTCAGGGACCAACGAATGTCTTACTGGCTGATGAAATCGGAGCCGGACGAGTGCTCCATCGACAGGCTGGCAGGGCTGCCCGGGCAGCGTGTGCCATGGACCGGTGTGCGCAACTATCAGGCACGCAACTTCATGCGCGACGCCATGCGGATCGGTGACCTGGCCTTCTTCTACCACTCGAGCTGCGCCGAGCCGGGCATTGCCGGCATCGTGCGGGTGGCGAGCGGCCCGTATCCCGACGCGACGCAGTTCGATCCGGCCAGTCCGTATTACGATGCGAAGGCGCGGCCCGAAGAACCGCGCTGGGTGCTGGTTGACGTCGAGCTCGTGACCAGGACGCCGCTGATCGGCCTGCCCGCGCTGCGGGCGGCGCCGCAACTGGAAAACATGCGTGTGCTGGCGCGCGGCAACCGGCTGTCGATCACCCCGGTCGAGCCGGCCGAATGGCGCTTCATCACACGCGAGATGATGGGAATCGAGGCATGAGTTTCGACGTGTGGTGGATGGCGTATCTGGCGCTCGGCGCGGTGGCCGGTTTTCTGGCCGGCCTGCTCGGCATCGGCGGCGGCGGCATGATGGTGCCCATCCTCACCTCCATCTTCGTCGCGCAGGGCGTGCCGCTGGCCAACGTCGTGCATCTGGCGCTGGGGACGGCGATGGCGGTGATGGTGATCACGTCGATCTCCAGTCTGCGCGCGCATCATCGTCTGGGCTCGGTGCGCTGGGACATCTTCCGCCGCATCACGCCGGCCATCATGCTCGGAGCCTTTGCCACCACCTTCTTTGCGGCGGCCGTGCCGTCAAAACCGCTGGCGCTGTTCTTCGCCGCCTTCATGGCCTTCATGTCGGCGCAGATGATGCTCGACGTGAAGCCCAAACCCACGCGCGAACTGCCCGGCAAGCTGGGCGTTTCGGCGGTGGGCTTCGGCATCGGCGGAGTGTCGTCGCTGGTGGCCATCGGCGGCGCGGCGATGTCGATTCCGTTCATGGTGGCGTGCAACGTGAAGCTGCAGCACGCCATCGGCACTTCGTCGGCGATCGGCTGGCCGATCGCGGTGGCGGGTGCCATCGGTTATCTGGTGAATGGCCTGGGCGCGCCGGGCATGCCTGAGAACAGCGTCGGCTTCATCTACCTGCCGGCGCTGGCGACCATCGCCGTGGCCGGCGTGCTGACCGCGCCGCTCGGCGCCAAACTCGCCCACCGCATGCCGGTCAAGCGGCTGAAGAAGGTCTTCGCGGTGTTCTTCCTGCTGCTGTCGGCGAAGATGGTGCACACGGTGTTCTTCTGAGCCGTCGGCGGCATTGTCTGCGGTTCATTGTCGCAATTCGCTGCGCTCATTACGACCCAACGGATCGCAATGACGACCAATCTGCGCCTGGATCGCAGGTTGCGTTGAGCCAAAGGCGAAATGCAACGCGAGCGCTTGGGCCGGGCGCTGCTGTCGCACCGCTGTGCTCATCGCGACCTGCCGCTGGGCCGTTGCACGGTTTTGCGTAGGGGAGATAAGCGAAGCGCATCTCCCGTTTCAAACGCTGCTTGCCACATGCGCTGCGCTTGTGTGGCCTGCGGTGTGACGTCCGGGCGAAAACCTAAGGTTGGATGCCGGCGAGGATGGTGTCGGCGTTGTGGCGCATCATTGCCACGTAGCTGGCGGCCGGGCCGTCGGGGCCGGACAGGGCGTCGGAATACAGCGTGCCGCCGACGCGCGCACCGCCTTCGGCGCCGATGCGCTCGATCAGGCGCGGATCGTTGACGTTCTCGATGAACACCACCGGTACCTGTTCCTTGCGCAGCTGGCGGATGAGCCGCGCCATGGCGGCGGCGGAGACCTCGCTGCGGTTGCCGACGCCGGCTGCGGACAGGAAGCGCACGCCGTAGGCGGCGCCGAAGTAGGCGAAGGCGTCGTGCGAGGTGACGACCTTGCGCGCTTCTTCCGGCAGTGCCGCGAAGCGCTGGCGGATGTCGGCGTCGAGGGCTGCGAGTTCGGCGTCGTAACCGGCCAGCCGTTCACGGTAGTAGGACTCGCCGGCGGCGTCCGCGGCGATCAGTGCGGTGGCGATGTTGCGCGCGTAGATACGCACGTTGGCGACGTTCTGCCAAGCGTGCGGGTCGAGCGGGCCATGATCGTCGCCATGATGGTCATGATCGTCGTGCTGGTCGAGCGGCTTCACGCCCTCCGAGGCGAGGACGACGCGCCGGCTGCCGGCCGAGGCAGCCAGCCGCTCCAGCCAGGTGTCGAAGCCCAGTCCGTTGGCGATCACGACGTCGGCGTCCATTACCAGGCGTGCATCGGACGGGCGCGACTGCCATGCGTGGGCGTCGCCATCGGGGCCGACCAGTGCGTGCACGGCGACCCGTTCGCCGCCGACGCGCTCGCTGATGTCGGCGAGGATGCTGAAGCTCGCCACCACCTTGAGCGGCGCGGCGAACAGTGAGGTGCTGCAGGCGAGCAGAAGACAGGCGAAGAGATGTTTCATGACTTTCAGGCTTCGAGGTGAGTGCGACGGTAGAGGCGGGCGCCGAAGGCTCCCCCCGGGGCGAACAGGATCGACAGGATGTGCGCCAGACCGGCGGTGAGCACGATGGCCGGACCGGCCGGCACGTCGAGGTGGAACGACCCCAGCAAGCCGACCAGTCCGCTGGCGAAGGCCAGCCCCACGGCGCAGACCAGCATCGCCGGCAGGTTCTTGACCCACAGCCGCGCAGCTGCAGCCGGCAGGATCATGATGCCGACCGCCATCAGTGTGCCCAGCGCGTGAAAGCCGCTGACCAGATTCAGCACCACCAGCGTGAGAAAGCCGTAATGCGCCACCGGGCTCCAGCGTCCGATGCTGCGCAAAAAGCTCGGGTCGAAGCATTCGAGCACCAGCGGGCGGTAGAGCAGCGCGAGCGCCAGCAGAGTGGCGCTGGTGATGGCGGCGATCAGCAGCAGCGAGCCGTCGTCGAGTGACAGGACCGAGCCGAACAATACGTGCAGCAGGTCCAGGTTCTTGCCGCGCAGCGACACGATGAGCACGCCGGCGGCGAGCGACATCAGGTAAAAGGCGGCGAGGCTGGCGTCTTCCTTGAGGATCGACGAGCGCGCCACCAGCCCGGCGGCGAGCACCACCACCAGACCGGCAACGATGCCGCCCACCGTCATCGCGCCCAGAGACAGGCCGAAGGCCAGATAGCCCAGTGCCGCACCGGGCAGGATGGCGTGGCTCATGGCGTCGCCCATCAGGCTCATGCGACGCAGCAGCAGGAACACGCCCACTGGCGTCGCGCCCAGCGCCAGTGCCAGGCAGCCGGCCAGCGCGCGGCGCATGAATTCGAAGTCGGTGAAGGGCGAAACGAACAGTTCGATCACTGCGCCGCCTCCGCGTGGCGGTGGCACACCGGGGCGTGCTCGTCGAAGGATTCGGCCAGCGTGCGGGCACGCGCAAGCAGCTCCGGCGTCAGCACCTCGGCGGTCGGGCCGAAGCCGAGTTGCTCGCGCGCCAGCAGCAGGCAGTGCGGGAAGACGCGGCGCACCAGATCGAAGTCGTGCAGTACGGCGACAATGCTGCGGCCTTCTGCGTGCCATTCCTGCATGATCGCTGCCAGATCCTCGGTGGTGCGGCTGTCGATGGCGTTGAAGGGCTCGTCGAGCAGCAGCAGGTCGGCGTCCTGCAGCATCAGGCGGGCGAAGCGCGCGCGTTGCAACTGGCCGCCGGACAGCGTGCCGATGGGGCGTTGTTCCTGGCCGGAGAGGCCGACGCGGGCCAGCGTGGCGCGTACCAGTTCGGCCTGCGCGGGGTGCAAGCGGCCGAAGGCGCCGATCTGCCGCCACAGCCCCATGGCCACCATGTCGAAGACCGAGACCGGGAAGGACAGGTCCAGCTCGCCGCGCTGCGGCAGGTAGGCGACGCGTTCGCGCGGCACGCCCAGGCGATAGCCGCCCTCGATCGGCTCGAGCTCGCCGGCGATGGCTTTCAGCAGTGTCGACTTGCCGGCGCCGTTGGGGCCGACCACGGCCACCAGCGCGCCGCGCGGGAACCGGCAGTCGAGGTGATGCACCGCCGGGTGACGGTCGTAGCCCAGCGTCAGGTTGTCGCAGGCCAGTGCGAAGGCGTCCGGTGCACTCATGTCAGTGCCCACCAGAGGGTCAGCCAGAGTGCCGCGGTTGCCGTGAGGGCAACGGTCAGCCGCAGGGTCAGGCCGGACGCCAGGGCCGACAGCGCGGGCGTCGCATGCACGTGGCGGTGAGAGTGAGAATGCTCGCGGGACATGGTCTGGCGCGGCTTGTGGCGAATAATGCAACATTGTAGCATTTGGTCGGTCACAGAGTACCGTCCGCCTTGTCCGTAGAGGAGTCCGCAGTGAAGCTTGCCCTACCCTTGCTGGCCGTTGCGCTGGGCGTCGTGCCGGCGGCCGGAGCCCTGGCCCAGCATGCCCACGAACATGGCGTGGCCGAGTTGCGCATCGCGCTCGACGGCCCGACCGTGCTGGTCGAGTTCGAGTCGCCGCTGGTCAATCTGCTCGGCTTCGAGCATGCGCCGCGATCCGACGCGGAGAAAGCCGCCATGGCGACTCTCGAGGACACCCTGCGCACGCCCGAGCGCCTGTTCGCACTGCCCGCCGCGGCCGGCTGCTTGCTCGAGGAAGTCGAGCTGGAATTGCCCGGCGCCGCTCAGCACGTCGGTCACGAGCATGAGCATGACTCGCATGTGCACGGTCATGAGGACGAACATGCCGATGCCTACGCCGTCTGGGAGTATGTCTGCACGACGCCGCCGGATGCGGTGGAGGTGACGGTGATCGAGGCTTTTCCGGCGATTCGCGTGTTGCGTTCGGAGGTCGCGGGTCCGCGTGGCCAGACGGCCGGGCGGATCGAGGCGCCGCGGGGGCATCTGGCGCTGTGAGTGAGGCCGCGACGTCCGGCGTGGCCGTCATGCTCGACGGCGTGGTGTTCGCCTGGCCCGGTGCGGCGGCGCCGTGTCTGGACATCCCGCAGCTCACTGTCGCGAGCGGCGAGCGCGTGTTCCTGCACGGGCCCAGCGGCAGCGGCAAGTCCACGCTGCTGTCGCTGATCGGTGGCGTGGTGTCGCCGGGCGCCGGCCGGGTCAGCGTGCTGGGACAGGAGCTCACCGCACTGCGCGCGCCGGCTCGCGACCGCTTCCGCGCCGCGCATGTCGGCTTCGTGTTCCAGCTGTTCAATCTGCTGCCGTATCTGTCGGCGCTCGACAACATCGTGCTGCCATGCCGCTTCTCGCCCGAGCGCGCGGCTCGGGTGGAGGGCTCGCCTGCCGACGAGGCGCGGCGACTGGCGGCGCGCCTCGATCTGGACGCGGCGCTGCTGGCGCGTCCGGCGGCGCAGCTGTCGGTCGGGCAGCAGCAGCGCGTGGCCGCTGCGCGTGCGCTGATCGGCCGGCCCGGCCTGATCGTTGCCGACGAACCGACCTCGGCGCTCGACGCGGATCGCCAGCAGGCCTTCGTCGACCTCTTGCTGACCGAGTGCGAGGCGTCCGGCGCGAGCCTGCTGTTCGTCAGTCATGATCCCCGGCTGGCTTCCCATTTCTCGCGCCGGATCGCATTGCCGGCGCTCAACCGCGCGGCTGGCGCACAGGCGGTCGCATGACGCCGCTGTGGTACCTGACCCGCCGCAGCATCGCCAACCGTGGCCTCACGGTGGTGTTGACCATTGTCGCCGTGGCCTTGTCGGTAGCGCTGCTGCTGGGGGTGGAGCGACTGCGTTCGGATGCGCGCGAGGGTTTTGCGCAGACCATCTCCGGCACCGACCTGGTGGTCGGCGCGCGCAGCGGGGCGGTGCAGTTGCTGCTGTATTCGGTGTTCCATATCGGGGACGCCACCAACAACGTGTCCTGGAGGAGCATTCAGGCCATCGCCGAACATCCGCAGGTCGACTGGCTGGTGCCGCTGACGCTGGGTGATTCGCACCGCGGCTTTCGTGTGGTCGGCACCACCGCGGAGTTCTTCGAGCGCTACCGCTACGCTGCGGATCGGGCTCTGCGCTTCGAGGCCGGCCGTTCCTTCGATGACGTGTTCGAGGCCGTGATCGGCGCCGAGGTCGCGGCGCGGCTGGGCTATGCCGTGGGTGACGACATCGTCGTCGCGCACGGCGCCGGCGATGTCGGCTTCGCCCGTCATGATGACAAGCCGTTCACCGTGGCCGGTGTGCTGGCGCGCACCGGTACGCCGGTGGACCGTTCGGTGCTGGTCAGCCTCGAGGGCATCGAGGCCATCCATCTGGACTGGGCGGGCGGGGCGCGCATGCCGGGGCTCAACATCCCGGCCGAGCATGTACGCCGTTTCGATCTCGCCCCGAAGGAAGTCACCGCCGCGCTGGTCGGTCTGAAGTCGCGCGTGGCGGTGTTCCGCG
>JBFHJY010000096.1:0-7734 GCA_041595655.1 Azoarcus sp. | reverse complement strand
GGCGGAGCGAACCGCATTAACGTCCCGCTGAAGCGGGACGCGGAGGTCATGAGCCCGACGAGACGATTTCTACGGTGCCAGCCTCGGGGTCGACGATCAATTCGTCACCGTTGCGAATCAACTGTGTGACGTCCCCTTCGGCGAAGCGATCGCACAGTGTCATGCCGGCCAATGCCGCGCCTTGAGCGAGGATGGTGTTGGCCTCATTAAACAGGATCGCGGTCGGGGCCATTCCGCGCGAGCGCATCTCATGCAACATCCAGGCGGAGGCGACGCCGCCCTTGGCCGTATTTAGCACGAGAATCCTATCGACATAGGACTGGCCCACGAGCTTGTGCGCCGGACGCGAGAACACGCCTTTGAGACGATCTAGGTCATAGCGTGCGGAGAAGTTGTCCGATGCGACCAGTGCGCGACCGCGCACCTTGCTTCCGACGCCAACATGGCATTTGAGGGTCCTGTTCATACGATTTCTCCTGCAACCGCCGAATCGACGCATGCCTCCATGCTCGCCAGCGAGGGTTGATAGCCATAACCGCCAATGATGTTGACGATCTTTGTGGAATTAGACAGAAGCCGACGCCAGCCGTTAGCCTCGGCCATCTCTCGTGCATACTGTTGATAAAAACAGGTTCCACGTAACACCTTGGCGCCGGAAGCCTCAATGCGCGCGGTCAAACCGAGACGGTCGCAATCGGCCGCGACCGGCGGCGAAGTACACACAATCATTGCCGTGTCCGCGTGCACTCGGCGACCGTCGAGCAGTTCAGCCACGCGCGACATCTCAATCAACGACAGCTGAGGCGCAGCAAACACCACCACGTCGACCTTCTCACCACGCCCACCGAAGCTGCCCTGAAAATCACGGTAGTCAGCTTCAGTGATCTCGGTGGCGGGAGGAGGCGTGCCATCGAACACGGCCTCCAGCGTCGGCGCTTCGGGGGTAATGCCGACGATGTGGAACAGCGGAGTTGAGCCGTAGCTAGCCATCGCTGCGCCAAAATGCTTCATGTCATCCGACGACGGGCTGCCCTCGATCCCCTCAATGACGGGTACTTGCCAGTACGATCCACTGGCTTTGCCGATGATGCCGCCCAGAATGCCCCAATCGGTCAGTCCGTGCGGTTGGTGACGGACAACGAAGCGCTTCGTACCACGACGCTTCGCGTCGAGATGAAGGCCGTAGCGCGGCGTACGACCAGTCAAACCGGCGGCCAGCGCCGACGGCCCCCCTTCGAAATTCGAATAAGCGCCGAGAACGCTGTTGCAGTAGATCACCACCCCGGTGTCGCCGAAGGCCACGTGGTCTCCGCGCACCGGCGGCATGATGGTCTGGTAGTTGATGCAAGTGTCGGTCATCAAGATGCCCAGCGTTCCGCAGGCGGCGATGGTGCGCCTCTCCAGAGACGCCATCTCTTCCGTCTGGCCCAACTCCTTGTAATAGGACAGGTCCACCCCGCGCGGGTCGGTAATCATCGGGATGCGCACGCGCCCACCTGCGCTGGCAAGCCCTTCAAGAAAACGCACGCCAGCATCGCCCAATGATTCCGGGTCAGCCATCATGTGTGCCTGTGACACCGGAACGAAATCTTCGGCATCGAACAGCCGGCCGACCTGCATCATGTGCTCAATGGCCCACTTGCACGCCTCGCCGAATTCTCCGGCGAGCATGGCGCGTTCTTCTTCTGTCAGTCTCATCGGGATAACCCCTTCATCGTTACGTGGTTCTGGCTCAAGTAATGCTTATTTCATGGAATTGGGGAGCCACAACACCAATTCCGGGAAAAAATAGACGACGTACAGCATCGCGATCTGGATTAAGAGAAAGGGCGCAGCACCGAGCGCGAGGCGTCCAAGCTTGATTCGCGAGATGCCATGAATCGTGAACAGATTCACGCCAATCGGCGGCGAGATCTGAGCGATTTCCATTGCGATGCAAGCGAAGATGCCAAACACCAGTGGATCCATGCCCAACTGCATCGCTACCGGGTAAAAGATCGGGATCGAGATCAGTAGCATCGCCGCACTCTCGAGGAACATGCCCATCACGACGTAGGCAAGGATCATCAGTGTTACCGCGCCGATACCGTCCGCGTTGTCGATGATCGCCTGTGCGATGGTCTGTGGCACCTGCTCGAAAGTCAGGAAGTGGGCGAAGAACTGGCCGAACACAATCAGCATGAACAGCATCGATGTCGTCGCCGTTGCGACGACGGCCGCCTCGCGCAACTTGGGCCAGTCAAGTCGGCGCTGGGCGAAACCCAAGATCGCCACATAGACGACCGCTAGAGCGCCGACCTCAGTAGGCGTGAACGCGCCTGTATAGATCGCCGCGATGATGATCGGCGGCAGCAGGATCACTCCGATTGAGCGACGGGTGATGCGCAACTTCTCGGACAGCGGCACCTCGTGGCAGGTGCGCACGGTCGGGCGAGAGAGCGCCACATAGAGCAGAAACAGCGACATCATCAGCACGCCCGGTAGCACACCGGCGATGAACAGCTGACCGATCGAGGTCTCGGTGATCACGCCATACAGAATCAGCGGGATCGACGGCGGGATGATGATGCCCAGCGTACCGCCGCCCGCCACGAAGCCACCCGCGCGGCGCTGGCCGTAGCCCTCGTCGAGCAGCAGCGGAATCGCCACTAGGCCGACCGTGGCGGCCGTCGCGATGCTCGAACCCGAGATCGCAGCGAAGATCCCGCAGGCCAGAATGGTCGCCACACCCAGCGAGTTGGGGATGCCGCCAGCCCAAGCCTTGGTGACCTCGAACAGGTCGCGGCCTGCGTCGGTGCGCTGCATGATCGTGCCGGTCAAGATGAACAGCGGCAGCGCCACCAGTTCGAAGATCGACGCGCCCTGCCAGCTGATTTGGATGAAGGATCGGAAGGCGTGCGCCGGGTCTTCGAGCAGCAGTGATGCGAGGAAAGCTGACAGCCCCATCGCGACGAACACCGGCATCGACAGCAGCATGAACAGGAACAACAGGAAGATTGCGATGAAACCGCCGTAGTCGTATATGAAATCCATCATGCGCCCCTCAGTCGCCTGCCTCGCCGTGGTCCGGCATGCCGCAGCACATCTGCACGACCGTCTGCAGCAGCAGGCCCAGCCCACCAATCGGGATAGCCAGGTTGGGAATCCACAGCGGCACCTCGAGCAGCGTCGACGAGACAATGGTGTTCGACCACGAGTACCAAGCGAAGTAAAGCCCGGAACTGATCACGAGGAGAGCAAAAAGCAGCACCGAGACGTTCGAGATCAGATCCAGTGCCGGCTTTGCCCTAGGAAAGACCTGCGCGAGGATGGTCACGCGGAAATGGGCTCCACGCTTTACGGCTAGCGCGTTGCCAAGAAAACCGATGACGATGAAGGCATAAAGTGTGGTCTCGAACACCCAGATGGTCGGGTAGCCGAGGGCGCGCAACAGCGCGTCATAGACGATGGGCAGCGCGAGCACGATCATTAGCACCACCGAACAGCCTGTCATCAGTTTGCCGGTGGCATCCAGGGTACGCACGAAGCCTGTCGATTCTTGCACGGAAGACATGAGCGAGTCTCTTGGCAGGTTGGGATGCGGGGCCGCCCACGCGGGGCGACCCCTCGTGGCTTACTCGGCGGCGATGAGATTGACGATCTCGGCCGGATATTCCTTGCGTGCGTTCTCGGCGAATCCAGCCAGCGCATCCTCCCAGACCTTCCATTCGGCGCTACCCTGCTCGATCGTAATCACGTTCGAGCCAGTTTGGCGCACCTCGTCGACCTGCTTGGCGTAAATGTCAATCAGGTATTGCTGCATCGCGTCACGCGACTCGGCCACCGCCTCAAGCAGTGCCTTGCGCAGATCCGCGTCCAAGCCCTCGAACTTGTCGCGGTTCATCACGTAACCATGCACCAGCGTGCCGATCACGCCGTTCTGCACCAGCATGTGCTTGGTGACCTCGTAGTGCTTAAGACCCACCGCGCCACCGAGCCCTCCCATCGCGCCGTCGACGGTTCCGCGCTGCAGCGCTGAATAGACATCACCCACGCCCATCGTTACCGGCGAACCGCCTAACTCCTGGATCACCAAGCCGGCGCCGCGCGAATATACGCGCACTGACTTGCCCTTCACGTCCGCCGGCACCTTCAGTGGAAAATTGGTTGAAACGACGGCCGGACCAATATCGAAAAGCGCAAGGACGACTGCGCCCTGCTCACGGAATTTGGTGTCGAAGTAATCGAAAATCGGATTACCCGGCTTGAGGTTGTCGCGCGTCCATTGCATGGACTTGTTCCACAGCGGCGTGGTCAGAATTGACACCTCGGGAATACGGCCTGACCAGGTATCCATAGTGGTCAGAGAGATATCGACGGTGCCCTGCGGAATCGCGGTAGGGACGAACTCCTGTTTGACCATCTCCCCGCCCTGAAAACTACGCACGCGAAACTTCCCCCCGCTTTTCTCCTCGAGGATCTGCGTAAATTGCGGGATGAACTGCGACACCTGCGGATGCTTTGGGCTGCCCCAAGTAGAAATCGAGAGCCGCTCGGCATGGGCGGTGGTGACCAGGGCCGTCGCAGCAAACAGCGCGGCGACAAGCTTGAGTGTGTGACGCTTGAACATCGTCTGACCTCCTCTGTGTGGTGACGTTGCAAAGCAACGGTTACTACAGTGGCCGTCGTCTTGTTGTTGTCTGGCGGGACGTTTCGGCGTAACTGTGTAGTAAGTGAAGCACCACAGGCCTCGAGTGTCAATACTATGTAGTTACTGAAGAACTGGCGCTGGATAAGGATGTTTTTGAAGTGACAGCCAACTTGCGATAACGTAGCATTTAGTTGTCTGACAACTCCCCGATCCGCATGAGCAACCCAAAGCCTCAACAGCGCCCGTTGCGCCTCTCCGACGAGGTAGCAGATGCCCTTGAATCGTGGATACGCCTCGAAAGCTTCCAGCCCGGTGCGCAACTACCCACCGAGAAGGCGCTGTGCGAGCGCTTCGGCGTAAGTCGGCCGGTGGTGCGCGAGGCCATCGCGCGGCTCAAGGCCGAGGGCTGTGTGCGCACGCGTCAGGGTTCGGGCGCATACGTCGCCGAACGCCCCGAGGTGTTCCGCCTGCCGCTGCCGGACGGTCTGCCGCAGGATGCGGACGAGGTGTTCGAGCTGCGCCATCTGGTCGAGACCGGCGCCGCTGCGCTGGCCGCCGAGCGCCGCGACGAACAGGACCTGCAGCGCATTGCAGCGGCTCTCGGGCGCATGCGCACGGCACTCGAGGCGCACGCCGACGCAGCAGGCGACGACGATGCCTTCCACGCCGCCATCGCCGATGCCACACACAACCGTGCGCTGGCGCGCTTCGCACAGTTCATGGGGCAGCAGTTTGCGCACTCGCGCAAGCCGACCTGGAGCATGGGCGGACACGCAGCGGGACGCGCGCGCGAGGCACAGGACGAGCATGAACGTATCTACCAGGCCATCGTCGCGGGCGACCCGACGGCGGCCCGGCGGGCGGCGGCGGCGCATCTGACCGGCGCCGCCCGCCGTCTTGGACTGGACCCTGCACGCTGGCGTGCGGTCGATGAAGGAGAGCAAGCATGAACACAGTCGTAACCGAGGCCCCGCCGATGGCGGTGGCCGAGCGTGACTTCTCGGGCGTCGACCGCGTGCGCGTGATCGAGGCGCTGAGCGCGATACTGCCGCCCGGTGCGCTGATGTATGACGTCGAGGACATCCGCCCCTACGAGTGCGACGGCCTGTCGGCGTACCGCCGTCAACCGCTGGCGGTCGCCCTGCCCTCGACCGAGGAACAGGTGGTCGCCATCCTGCGCTGCTGCAAGGCGCTGGACGTGCCGGTGGTGGCGCGCGGCGCCGGCACCGGGCTGTCGGGCGGCGCGCTGCCGCACGCGCACGGCGTGCTGCTGTCGCTGGCGAAATTCAACCGCATCGTGTCCATCGACCGGCTGGCGCGCATGGCGGTGGTGCAGCCGGGCGTGCGCAACCTCGCCATTTCCGAGGCGGCCGCACCCTACGGCCTGTATTACGCACCGGACCCGTCCTCGCAGATCGCCTGCTCGATCGGCGGCAACGTGGCCGAGAACTCCGGCGGCGTGCATTGCCTGAAGTACGGCCTGACCGTGCATAACGTGCTGCGCGTGCGCGGCGTGACCATGGACGGCGAGGTGGTCGAGTTCGGCTCCTGTGCGCCCGACGCGCCGGGATACGACCTGCTCGCCGCGATGATCGGTTCGGAAGGCATGCTGGCGGTGGTCACCGAAGTCACCGTCAAACTCACGCCCACGCCGCAGTTGGCGCAATGCGTGCTGGCTGCTTTCGACGACGTCAAGAAGGCCGGCGACGCAGTGGCGGCGGTGATCGCCGCCGGCATCATCCCGGCCGGACTGGAGATGATGGACCAGCCCACCACCATCGCGGTGGAGGAGTTCGTGCACGCCGGCTACCCGCTGGACGCCAAGGGCATCCTGCTGTGCGAGTCGGACGGCACGCCGGAGGAAGTGGCCGAGGAGATCGCCCGCATGCGCGAGGTGCTGCAGGCCGCCGGCGCCACCGAGATCCGGGTGTCGCACGACGAGGCCGAGCGCCTGCGCTTCTGGGCCGGCCGCAAGGCCGCCTTCCCCGCCGCGGGGCGACTCTCTCCGGACTACTACTGCATGGACGGCACCATCCCGCGCAAGCGCCTCGGCGAGATGCTCGAAGCCATCACCGCGATGGAGGAGAAATACGGGCTGGGCTGTTTGAACGTATTCCACGCCGGCGACGGCAACCTCCATCCGCTGATCATGTTCGACGCCAACACCGAGGGCGAACTGGAGCGCGCCGAGGAATTCGGCGTGGAGATCCTCGAACTGTCGATCGCGCTAGGCGGCACCGTCACCGGCGAGCACGGCATCGGCGTCGAGAAGATCAACCAGATGTGCAGCCAGTTCGACCGCCCCACACTGGACGCCTTCTTCCGCATCAAGGCGGCCTTCGACCCGGCCGGCCTGCTCAACCCGGGCAAGGCCATCCCGACCCTCAACCGCTGTGCCGAGTACGGCAAGCTGCACGTCAAGGACGGACAGTTGCCGCACCCGGACCTGCCGCGCTTCTGATGGACAAGGGCTGGCTTCAACTATTGCTGGTCGGCGGACCGGTGCTCGCGCTGATCGGCGCGTGGGCCACGCTGCGCCAGGTCACGAAACGGCCGAACGACAGGAAGAAACCATGAGCGACATCATCGAACAGTGGCGCGACACCATCCGCGCCGCCACCACTGCCCGCCGACCACTGCAGCTGCGCGGTGGCGGCAGCAAGGACTTCTATGGCCGGCAGCCCTCGGGCGAGGTCTTCGACACGCGCTACCACCGCGGCATCGTCAGCTACGAGCCGACCGAACTGGTGGTCACCGTGCGCGCCGGCACGCCACTGGCGGAACTGGAAGCGGCGCTGGCCGAGAAGAACCAGTGGCTGGCCTTCGAGCCGCCGCACTTTGGCGCAGGTGCAACGGTCGGCGGTACCGTGGCCTGCGGCCTGTCCGGCCCGCGCCGGCTGGCTGTGGGCGCACTGCGCGACTTCGTGCTGGGCATGAAGGTCATGGACGGACGCGGCGACGTGCTCTCCTTCGGCGGCCAGGTCATGAAGAACGTCGCCGGCTTCGACGCATCCCGGCTGGTCGCGGGCAGCCTCGGCACGCTCGGGCTGATCCTGGAGGTCTCGCTCAAGGTACTGCCCCGCCCCGTCATGGAGGCCACGCTG
>JBFHJY010000095.1:0-7949 GCA_041595655.1 Azoarcus sp. | reverse complement strand
CCACGTTGCTGCCGTGGCCGCCCGGAACGCTGTTGGCAAGGAACCACTCGGCGATGTCGCCCGGCAGCGGATGATCCACCGCCGCGATCAGCGCGCCCGCCACCGCCAGCCCGAACAACACGGCGACGATGGCATGGAACACCCGCACCGAGCCGTGCCGTGCGCCCACCGCCGGCACACGCGGCATGTTGCGGAACACGAAGGCGAGGAACACCACGGTCAGCGTCTCCACCATCAACTGCGTGATCGCCACGTCCGGCGCGTTGGCAGCCAGAAACACCAGCGCCAGCCCCAGCCCGCTCGCGCCCAGCGCCGTCACCAGTGCCAGCCGCCCGCGCATCACCGCCGCCGCGGCCGCGCCGCACAGCGCCAGCAAACAGCCGGCCAGCCCCGGCAGCGTGACCGGTGAGTAATCGCCGCCCGTGAGCAGGTTCTCGTCGGACACGATCAGCGCCACCAGCACCACGGCACTGAAGACCAGGCTCATCATCGTCATGTGCAGGCGCAGCGAGCCATGCTGGAAGTTGGCCGCGATGCTGGCCGCAAAGGCGAACACGCGCTTGAGCATGCGATCCCAGATCAGGTCGCCCGACACGCTCCAGAACACGCGCCAGCGCGCGACGTGCCGCCGCACCAGATGGCGGTAGCCGTAAAACAGCGCACCCAGCGCCACCGTCACCAGGCTGGCGATCACCGCCGGCGTCATGCCGCCCCACAGGTACAGATGCACGTCGACCTCGCCGCGCGCGACCGACTGCACGGCGGCATTCACGATCCAGGTTTCCGGCCAGTCGTTCCATGCCCCGAGTACGAAGCCACCGACGGCCAGCAACACCGGCCCCAGCCACATCGGCAGCGAAACCTCATGCGGGTGCTTGTTGGGGTACGGCCCCTCCTTGCCCAGGAATGTGCGGATGAAGACCAGCGCGGCGGCGGTGATCATCAGGGCATTGGTGAGGATCATGGCCAGCGTCACCACCCAGCCGACCACGCCCATCTCGATCAGGCCGGCGTACTTGAACTCCTTGGCGATGAAGCCGAAGAACGGCGGCAGGCCGGCGTTGGAGAAGGCCGCCAGCGCAACCGCCGCGCCGGTCAGCGGCATGTAACGGATCAGGCCGCCGAGCTTGGACAGCTCGCGCGTGCCGGTCGAATGGTCGACGGCTCCCACCGCCATGAACAACGCTCCCTTGTACAGCGAGTGCGCCAGCAGATACAGCACGAAGGCCTGCAGGCCGTAGCTGGTGTTGGTGCCGATGAGCATGGTCAGCTGCCCCAGCACCGTCACCGTGGTGTAGGCCAGCAGGCGCTTGAGGTCGGTCTGGCGAATCGCCAGCACGGCGCCGACGATGGCGGTGACGGCACCGAAGGCCACCAGGATCATGCTCCAGCCGCCGTCGCCGCCCATCACCGGGTTGAGGCGCGCCATCAGGTACACACCGGCCTTCACCATGGTGGCCGAATGCAGATAGGCCGAAACCGGCGTCGGCGCGTTCATGGCGTTCGGCAGCCACAGATGGAACGGCACCTGCGCCGACTTGGTGAAGCAGCCCAGCAGCACCAGCACCATGATGGCGTAGAAGGCCGGGTGCGCCTCGATGGCGGCAACGTCCAGCCCGGAGAAGGTCCAGCCGTTGCCGGCCACGCCCAGCAGCAACAGACCGGCCAGCAGCGCCAGCCCGCCACCGCCGGTGATCAGCAGCGCCTGCAGCGCCGCGCGGCGCGACACCGCGCTCTCGTGCTGGAAGGCGATGAGCAGGAAGGACGTGACGCTGGTCAGCTCCCAGAACACGAACATCACGATGAGGTCATCGGCCAGCACCAGGCCGAGCATCGCCATCATGAACAGCAGCAGGTAGGCGTAGAAGCGCCCCAGATGGCGGTGATCGTGCAGGTATGCGCCGGCATACAGCACGATCAGCGCACCGATGCCGGTGACCAGCAGCGCGAACAGCAGCGACAGGCCGTCGAGCCGCATCGTCACGGCGATGTCGAGCGCCGGCACCCACGGCACGGTCTCGACGGTGGCGCCGCCGCCGGCAACCACCGGAATGCACGTCACGAACCAGATGAACGCACCCAGCGGCGCGATGGCGAGCAACCAGCCGGCCCGCTCACCCAGACGGCCGGCCAACAAAGGCGCCAGCAGCGCCGAGAGCGCGATCGCGATGACGGCGCTCAGCATGATGCCCCCTCGCGGGGCAGTTCCTGAAGCATCCCTGTCCCTCCCGCTTCGGACCGCTTGCACGGCGGTCCGTGTTCTTCTGGCCTGGCACGGCGCGCTCCGGAGCGCCAACACGAAGGTTACGCGTATGGCGGCGGAGCGCGATGCGCGTCATCAGGGCAAACCATGATGACCCGTCCGACGAAAAGACTCGCGGGAGGAGAAAGTCGTTCAGTGAATCGTCACACGACGTGATACGAAAATCAGAATGCCTCGTCGGCGCCGAGAAAGCGCCACTTGCCCGGCGGCAGATCGCCCAGCAAGACGCGACCGATGCGGATGCGCTTGAGTGCCACCACCTTCAGCCCGACCAGCTCGCACATGCGCCGGATCTGGCGCTTGCGTCCCTCGCGCAGACGGAAGCGCAGGGTGTCTTCGCGCACCCACTCCACCTGCGCACGACGCAGCTTGCGACCGTCCAGTTCGAGGCCGTGGTTGAGCAGTTCCAGCCCGTCGGGGATGAGCTCGCCCTTCACGCGCACCAGGTACTCCTTCTCGATGTCGGAGTCGTCACCGATCAACTGGCGTGCGATGCGACCGTCCTGCGTCAGCACCAGCAGTCCGGTGGAATCGATGTCGAGCCGCCCGGCCGGCGCCAGTCCGCGCAGATGAGCCGCGCGAAACTCGCCTCCGCCATGCTGCGTCTCGGGCGAAATCAGGGAAACCGCCGGGGTGTGGCCGTCCTCGGCCTGACCGGAGACATAGCCGATGGGCTTGTGCAGCAGGATGGTGACGCGATCGGACTGGCGCTGTTTGGCCTCACCGGCCAGATGGATCTCGGCGGAGGGGTCGATGCGCGTACCGAGCTCGCTGACGCGCTCGCCATTGACGAACACCCAGCCGCGTTCGATGTAAACATCCGCTTCGCGGCGCGAGCACAGGCCGCGCTCGGCCATGACCTTGGACAGACGAACGCCCTCGGCCGGCACGTTCGCCGCAGCCGACCCGGCCGGAGCGGGGTCGAGAGGACGGACGGGCCTGGCGCGCACCGAGTCTGCAACAACAGGTTTGCGGGGGGCCGGCCGCTTGGCCGCCGACCGGGGTTTATCCCCTGCAGCGGGGGGCACTGAGGCGCGCGCGACGCGTCGGCGGCGCGGCAGATCAGCCACGCTCGTCGACCTGATCCTGCAACTCACCCTCGGCGCTGCCGGGTGCGGGGTCGAAGGTCGCCCAGCCGCACTTGCTGCCGGTCGGCGGCAGTTCCTTGAGGGCTTGCTCGCGTCGTTGGTGCAGGTGCGCCTTGGCCACGAAATGCGCGGTGATCGGCGCCGTCAGGAACAGGAAGAACACGATCAGCACTTCGTGGACCGAGAAATCGCCAGCGACTGCAAAGAACAGCACGGAGGCGAACAGCGCGCTGCCAATGCCCAGCGTGGTGGCCTTGGTCGGGGCGTGCAGACGGGCCATCAGCTCGGGCAGCTTGATCATGCCGACCGAACCGACCAGCAGGAAGATGCCGCCGATGACGATCAGCGCCGACACGATGAATTCGACGAACAGGTTCATGGCTGTTTCCTCACTCGATCACGTCGCCGCGCAGGATGAAGCGGCAGTAGGCAACGGTGGAGATGAACCCGAACATCGCGAACAGCAGGGCCGCTTCGAAATACACAGTGGTGCCGTGGAAGATGCCGTAGTAGATGATCAACGCAATCGCGTTGATGACCATGGTGTCGACGGCGATGACGCGGTCCATCACGGTCGGCCCCTTGGCCAGCCGCCACAGGTTGAGCAGCAGCGCAACGGAGACGGCGAAGAATCCGAACATCAATGCGTAGTGAATCATCCGAAAATCTCCATCAGGCGCGACTCGTAGCGCGCCTTCATCTCGCGCACGGCGATCTCGGCGTCGGGCGCGTCCAGACAATGCACGAGCAGGCTGCGGCCGTCGGCCGCGATGTCGCTGCTGACCGTGCCGGGTGTCATGGTGATGGTGCCGGCGAGGATGGCGATGGCTTCCGGCGTCTTCAGTTCGATCGGCACCGTGACCCAGCGTGTATTGAGCCTCTCGACCGGACAGAAGAGGATCAGTCGCGCGACGATGATGTTGGCGACGATCACGTCCCAAGCCACGATCAACATGAACTCGAGGGCTTTCGGCCACGAGCGGACATGCGGTCGATCGGGCCAGAACTGGCTGGTCAGGATGGAGATCGCCATGCCGAGGATGACACCCACCACCAGGCCGCCGGCACTGAAGTCGTTGAGCAGGAACATCCACAGCACCACCAGCGCTGCCGTCAGCAACGGGTGCGGCAGCCAGCGCTGCAGGAAACTGCGATCGTCGTGTTTGGCGTGCTGCATCAGCGACCTCCCGCAAGCCCGCCGAACAGCACGGCGGATTGATAGTCACCCGGATTGAAGAGCTGATAGGCGGTCTCCTCGAAGTACGCCATCACCGGGCCGGCAAACACCGTCATGAGGACCGTCATCGCGATCAGCGTACCGAGCGCGAAGTACGGCAGCGCCCGCACGCGCACGCGGGCACGGATTTCGCCTTCCTGCGCCGTGCTCTTCCAGAACAGGGTACTGCCGCCGCGCGCGAAGCCGATGATGATGAGCAGCGAAGTCACCAGGATCAGTCCCCACATCCACACCGCCTGCGGTGCATCACGTACGGCATCGAGAATCAGCAACTTGCCGACGAAGCCCGACAGCGGGGGCAGGCCGGCCATGGCGATGGCCGCCATGAAGAAGCATGCCGACACCAGCCCCATCTGCACGAAGCGCGGAGCCACGTCGAGCAGGTCGCCACGCCCGGGACGACGCTCGGTGACCAGGTCGACAACAAGGAACAGCGCAGCCGCCGCCAGCGTCGAATGCACCATGTAGTAGAGCGCTGCCGCCATCGCCTCACGGGTGAACACGCCAACGGTCATCAGCAACGTACCCATCGACGCGATCACGGCAAAGCTGACCATCTGCCCCAGGCTGCGCGAGGCCAGCACGCCGAAGGCGCCGACGACGAGGGTGATCATCGAGGCGGGCATCAGCCAGGGTTCGGCGATCCATGCCACTTCCTCGGAAGAGCCCCCGAAAATCAGCGTATAGACGCGGATGATCGAATACGCCCCCACCTTGGTCATGATCGCAAAAAGCGCGGCCACCGGCGCCGGCGCGTTGGCATAGGTACCCGGCAGCCAGAACTGCACCGGCACGAGCGCGGCCTTCACCGCAAACACCACCAGCAGCAGGATTGCGCCGGTATGCAGCAGCGCCTGGTCCTCCGCGGCAACATCGCGCACGCCGACCGCAAGGTCCGCCATGTTGAGCGTACCGGTGACGCTGTAGATGAGGCCGACGGCGAACAGGAACAGGGTCGAACCGATCAGGTTGATCACCACGTACTGCACGCCGGCCTTCACGCGCAGCGCGCCGCCGCCATGCACCATCAGACCGTAGGAAGCGATCAGCAGCACCTCGAAGAACACGAACAGGTTGAACACGTCGCCGGTCAGGAAGGCGCCGTTGATACCCATCAGCTGGAACTGGTAGAGCGCATGGAAGTGCGGGCCACGCTTGTCCCAGCCATTGATCGTGTACAGCAGCACGAACAAGCCGATGATCGAGGCCAGCAACAGCATCAGCGCGGACAGACGGTCGAGCACCAGCACGATGCCGAACGGCGCGACCCAGTTGCCCAGTGCATAACTGATCACCGTGCCATCGAAAGCCATGCCGAACAGGATGCAGGCAATGACCACCAGCAGGGTCGCCGAGGCGACCGAGAAGATGCGGGCCAACGAGATGTCAAAGCGCATCGCCAGGGCGATCAGCGGCGCCACCAGCGCCGGCAGGAGGATCGGCAGGATGATCCAGTGATTCATTGCTTGCCCTTCCCTTCGCCCTCACCGGGCTGCGCCACATCGACGTGATCGGTGTCGCTCTCGATATAGGCGCGCAGCGCCATGGTCACGATCACCGCAGTCATGCCGAAGGAAATCACGATGGCAGTGAGCACCAGCGCCTGCGGCAGCGGATCGGTATAGCCGGCAGCAAAATCACTGATCACCGGCGGCTTGTTGATGGTCAGGCGCCCCATCGCGAACAGGAACACGTTGACCGCGTAGCTGAGCAGCGCCAGCCCCAGTACGACGGGGTAGGTGCGCGCACGCAGCACCAGATAGATGCCGGCGGTGGTCATGACACCGACGGCGGTTGCCACCAGGAACTCCATCTCAGCTCTCCCCCGCGCCAGCTGCGGCGCGACGCGACGGATCGATGTCCATCGGTTCGATATTCACGGGCTGCTTGCCCACCCGGCGTCCGAGGCGTGACAGGTTGGCCAGCGCCAGCATCACGGCGCCAACCACGGTCAGGAACACGCCCACGTCGAAAGCGATCGCACTGGCGATCTCGAACTTGCCGACGATCGGCCAGTGCAGGTAGGTGAAGGCACTGGTCAGGAACGGATAGTCGAGCACCATCGCGGCAATGCCGGTCGTGGCGGCAATCAGCACACCGACACCGATCAGTGCGTGGTAATCGACGCGCATGCGCTGCGCCGCCCAGCCGTAGCCGCTCGCCATGTACTGCAGCAGCAGCGCGATCGACGCCACCAGACCGGCGATGAAGCCGCCACCCGGAGAGTTGTGGCCGCGCAGGAAGATGTAGGCCGCAACCATCATCGCCAGCGGCAGCATCAGGCGCATGGCCACGACCATGATCAACGGATGACGGTCGGCCGACGTCGGCATGTCGGGACTCCACGACGAGAGCTTGCCGCCCAGGGCGCCGCGCATCAGACCATCGAGCAACGCGAAGATGATCAGGCCCGCAATGCCCAGCACGATGATCTCGCCGAAGGTATCGAAACCGCGGAAATCGACCAGGATGACGTTGACCACGTTGGTGCCGCCGCCACCCGGAACCGACTGGTTCAGGTAGTAGGCCGACAGGCTCTCGTAGTCACGCGACAGCACGGCCCAGGTCAGCCCGGAAATGCCGAGGCCGGCCACGACGGCGATGGCGCCATCACGCAGCTTGCGCCCGCCACCGCTCTCGCGCGGCGTCTCCTTGGGCATGAAGTGCAGCGCCAGCAGGATCAGGATGACGGTCACCACCTCGACCGAGATCTGCGTGAGCGCCAGATCGGGCGCCGAGAAATACAGGAAGCCGACCGACACCATCAGGCCGACCACGCCCACCGACACCAGCGCCAGCAGGCGCTGGCGATGCATGCACACGGTGGCGATGCAGCAGCCCACCAGCAGCAGCCAGCCGACAATGGCCACCGGCGTGACCGCGATGGTCTGACGTGCGCCCTCGCCGTGCTCGTGTGTGAAGAAGGTGACCAGGCCGATGAGCACCGTGCCGCCGATCATCCATCCGAGGTAGCGCTGCAGCGAGCCGTTGTGCAGACCCAGTACCGCACGTTGGCTGAGCAGGATGAGCGCCTGGACGGCACGGAAGAACATCGCCTTGGCATCCGGATGCGGGCCAGCCTGCCAGATCGCGCGCACGTTGGTGTAGCGCCACAGTGCAAACAGGCCGATGGTCACTGCCGCGATCGACATGAACAGCGCCGGCGTGAAGCCGTGCCAGATCGCCAGGTGGAAGTCCGGCACCGGCCCACCGATCACCGCGCCGGCTGTGATCCGCACCAGCGGGCCGACGATGGTTTCCGGAAACAGCCCGATCAGCACCACCAGCACCACCAGCAGCATCGGCGGCAAGGACATGCCCATCGGCGGATCATGCGGATGGCTGGGGTAATCGTCGCGCT
>JBFHJY010000094.1:0-7973 GCA_041595655.1 Azoarcus sp. | reverse complement strand
GGTGGCCATCCTGGATGCCGACAAGGAGGGCTTCCTGCGTTCCGAGCGCTCGCTGATCCAGACCATCGGCCGTGCCGCCCGCCATCTGCACGGCACTGCCATCCTGTATGGCGACCGCGTGACGCGTTCGATGCGCGCGGCGATGGATGAAACCGAGCGCCGCCGCAACAAGCAGATTGCCTTCAACGAGGCCAATGGCGTGACGCCGCGCAGCGTCTCCAAGCGCATCAAGGACATCATCGACGGCGTGTATGCCGGCGAGGACGACGATGTCAAAGCCTCGCGCGTCGCCGACAGCGCGCGCATCGACTACGCGCTGCTCGACGAAAAGGCGCTGGCCAAGGAGATCAAGAAGCTCGAGAAGGCCATGCAGGAGCATGCCCGCAATCTCGAGTTCGAGCAGGCTGCAGCGATGCGCGACGAACTGTTCCGGCTGCGTCAGCGTGCCTTCGGTGCGGACGCGCATGACCAGGAAAGCGGTACATGAGCGACCTGCGACTGCCTCGCGATCGCCCGCTGCGTGTGCTCTTTGTGTGCACCGGGAACATCTGCCGATCGCCCACGGCGGAGGCCGTGGCACGACGTCAGTTCGACGAGGCCGGGCTGGCGGCGCAGGTTGAATTCGATTCGGCGGGTATGCAGGGTCATCACGTCGGGGAGGCGCCGGACCCGCGCACGCGCGATGCGGCCGCACGACGAGGCTATGACCTGTCGCCGCTGCGCGCACGCCGGCTGGAGCAAGAGGATTTTCACCGCTTCGATCTGCTGCTGGCGATGGATCGAGGTCATCTCATGCAGATGCGGCGTGTTTGCCCGGAGGGGCTTCATGATCGTGTCGATCTGTTCATGACATTTGCGCCGGATGCCGGGGCGGCCGAAGTGCCGGATCCCTACTACGGGGGAGAGTCCGGCTTCGAGCTGGTTCTGGATCTGTGCGAGGCCGCGGTTGCAGGCCTGCGTGAGCGTCTGATGGAAGCGGTTGCCCGGCGTGGCGTTTGACCGACGCTACACGGCGGCGTATTTTCCCAACGTTCATTCATTTGTCCTGAAGTCCCGCGAGGCCGTCGCCATGCCCCGAAGCGTTCATAACGACCATGCCGTGCCGGCCGGGCGAGAGCCCGAGAGTCAGGCGCAGTTCGCCTATCGGCAGATCGAGGAGATGATCGTCACGCTCGCGTTGCCGCCCGGCAGCCGGATCTCGGAGAAATCCATCAGTGCGCAGCTGGGCATCGGTCGCACACCGGTACGCGAGGCGCTGCAGCGGTTGGCCTACGAGCGCACGATCAGGGTCCTGCCGCGTTCCGGCGCGGTGGTGTCGGAGATCGACATCGCCGAACATTTCAAGTTGATCGAGGTTCGCCGCGAACTGGAGCGGATTCTCATCGGGCGCTCGGCCCGGCTCGCCGAGCCGGCGGTATGCAAGCGCTTCGCGGAACTGTCCGAACGCTTTGCGGAGGCCGCCGAGCAGGAGGACGAATCGATCTTCCTGCCGACCGATGCGGAGTTCAACGCGTTGGTGGCGGTGACCGCACGCAACGACTACGCGGCTGCGGCAATGCGCCCGCTGCAGGCGCAGACCCGTCGCTTCTGGTATCTGTATTTCCGCCAGGTCGGTGATCTGGCACATGTCTCCCGCCTGCATGCGGACATTTCCGCTGCGATTGCACGCAAGGATGAGATGGGCGCGCGTGACGCGTCAGACCGTCTCGTCGATTACGTCGAGCAGTACACCTACCGCACGATGCGTGCCTTGCTGTAGTTTTTGCTACCGATCTGAAATCTGACATGTCAGATTTCCGTCGGCCCCGTCCGTTGGGCCGAGCTTCATCGCGTGTTCCTTTTTCGCAGATCGGATCCCGTCGTCCAGAGGACGTTACGGAATGCACTGTAATGGTGCGCAATGCTCTCTTCCCGCACAGATACAGTGCCTTGATCGCAACGAGTTTCCTCGCAACGGGGGCTGGCGCGGGACACACCTTCCTGTTGATCATGACTTAAGGATATTCCGGTCGATCGGTAGTGACGGCTAACGAGCTTCTTGCGGTGCTGATTTTGTGCTTGACTGAAGCTGTGCTGTCACTACACTTGCATGGCAGCCTTATAGCTGACATGGCAGTTTGCCCGTCATCCGGAATGTCCGCGCAGAACGGACAACAGGATCAGGAGGAGGGTGATTGTCGGTCGGACGTGCCGGTTTGAGACTTTTGCTGCGGCGGTTGGAGTGCGGCGCCGCAACGAGTCGCGCAAAACTGGTACGGAGTTTGCAGTGCCGTAGGTGGGGCGGTCGTGAAGTCCTTTTCGGTGCGTCTGCGGGTGTACCGGGCATGGGCGATCGATCCCTAATGTTTGTTCTTACGACTGGAGATAGACATGAATCGACGTGGCATGCTCAAGAACACGCTGCTGGCCAGCGGTGCGGTAGCGACGGCGGGTTTTCCCGCGATCGCCGCTGCTCAGAAGTCCTTCAACTGGAAGATGACGACCACCTGGCCGGCCGGCACTCCTTATTACCAGTCCGGTCCGGGCAGTGCGGAAGCCTTCGCCAAGCGTGTGGAGGCCATGTCCGGTGGTCGCGTCAAGATCAAGGTATATGCCGCCGGTGAGCTGGTGCCGGCCTTCGAGGGCTTCGACGCCTGCTCGGCCGGCATCGTCGAGATGAACCACGGCGTGTCGTATTACTGGGCCGGCAAGACCTTTGCCGCGCAGTACTTTGCCACCGTGCCGTTCGGCATGAGCTTCCAGGACCATCATTCGTGGCTGTATCACGGCGGTGGTCTGGAACTGTGGCGCGAGGTGTACAAGCCGTTCAACGTGGTGCCGATGGTGGCCGGCTGCACCGGCGTGCAGATGACCGGCTGGTTCAAGAAGCCCGTCGAGAGCGTGGCCGACTTCAAGGGTCTGAAGATGCGTATCCCGGGTCTGGCCGGGCGCATGTATGCGGATCTCGGGGTGGACGTGAAGCTGCTGCCGGGCGGCGAGATCTTCCCGGCGCTGGAGCGCGGCGTGATCGATGCCGCCGAGTGGGTGGGTCCGTTCCTTGATCGCCGTCTGGGACTGCAGAACGCGGCCAAGTACTACTACACGACCGGCTGGCACGAACCCGCAACGACCTCCGAGATCGTCATCAACGAAAAGGCCTGGGCCAGTCTGCCGGACGACCTGAAGGCCATCGTGCAGGCCGCTGCGGATGCCACCAACCAGGAAGGCATGCTGTGGATGGAGGCGCAGAACGGTCCGGCGCTGGCCGATCTGGTCGAAAATTCCGGCGTCAACATCGCTCGTTTGCCCGATGACGTCATCAAGGCCCTGCGCGACTCCAGCCAGGCCATCCTGAGCGACGCAGCCGGCAAGGACCCGATGGTCAAGAAGGTGCATGACTCGTTCTTCTCCTTCAAGGAGAAGCACGACAAATGGAACGAGATCAGCGAGTCGACGTTCGCGACGACCGTACGCTGAGAAACGTTTGCCGTCTCCATGACAGCCGGTCCTTCCCGGACCGGTTGTCATGGCCTTCCTGATCACCGAAAGAGTCCTCCCATGAGAAAACTCGAAAGAGCGGCCGACGCGATCGAGTCCTTCATCGACTGGACCGGCCGGCTCACGTCCTGGCTGGTTCTTACGCTGGTGGTGCTGATCGCGGTCGAAGTCCTGTTGCGTTACACGATGAGTTTCGGCGCCGTGTGGGCGCAGGAGCTCGAATGGCACCTGCTGGCGGTCATTTCGCTGTGGGGCATCGCCTACACCCAGAAACACGATGCGCATGTGCGCGTCGACATCGTTTACCAGACCTTCAGCCAGCGCACCAAGGACTGGATGGAACTCCTCAGCGCTGCACTGCTGATGGCTCCGATGTCCTTCTATTTCGCCTGGCTGGCGATCCGCTTCGTCACCCAGTCCTACGACATGGGCGAGATCTCGGCCGATCCCGGTGGCTTGACCCACCGCTGGATTCTCAAGTCCTTCGTCATTTCCGGATTCACCCTGCTCGGCATCCAGAGCATCGCCATGGCGCTGCGCAGTCTCGCAGCCGTGATGGGTCATCGCACGGGAGCGCGCAATGCCGACTAATGAAATCCTTTCCATCCTGATGCTGGTCAGCTTCGTCATCATGCTCACGCTGGGCGTGAGGGTGGCGTATGCGATTGCCGTATCCGGCATCGTCTTCGGCCTGATCGGTTTCGGGCCAATGCTGTTCAACCTGCTGCCTTCACGTCTTTACGGCGCAGCGACCAACTACACGCTGCTGGCGGTGCCGCTGTTCGTGTTCATGGGGGTGATGCTGGAGAAGTCGCGCATTGCCGAGGACATGATCGACGTCATGGGTCATCTGGCCGGGCGGTTGCGCGGCGGCATGGGCATGGCCATCGTGCTGGTCGGGGTGATGATGGGCGCCGCCACCGGCATCGTCGGCGCAACCATCGTCACGCTCGGCCTGATCGCGCTGCCAACCCTGCTCAAGCGCGGCTATGACCACGGATTGGCCAGCGGCGCGATCTGCGCCTCCGGCACGCTGGGTCAGATCATTCCGCCCAGTCTGGTGCTGATCCTGCTGTCCGACCTGATGGGCGAGTCGGTCGGCACGCTGTTTGCGGCGGCGCTCATGCCGGGTCTGCTGCTGGCCGGGCTGTACGTGCTCTACATCCTGTTCATCGCCTGGCTCAAGCCGGAGATGGCGCCGGCGCTGAGCGAGGAAGAGCTCGGCTCCATGTCGCGGGTGCAGCTGCTGAAGGCCTTCCTGCGTGGCGTGCTGCCGCCAATGGCGCTGGTTGGTGCGGTGCTCGGTTCCATCATCGGCGGTGTCGCGGCGCCGACCGAAGCGGCGGCCATGGGTGCCTTCGGTGCCATCCTGCTGGTGATCGGTCTGGGCAAGATGAAGATGAGTGTGCTGCGCGACACCATGCGCCAGACCCTGATCACGACGTCCATGATCATGTTCATCATCCTGGCCTCACAGGCGTTCAGCCTGGCTTTCCGCGGCCTGGGTGGCGAAGACCTCATCGCCGAGTTCATGGAACTGGTGCCCGGCGGGCTGTGGGGCACGATCATCTTCATGATGATCCTGCTGTTCGTGCTCGGCTTCTTCCTCGAGTGGATCGAGATCTCTTACATCGTGCTGCCGCTGCTGCTGCCGTTCTTCGTCGCGGCCGGGGTGGACATGGTGTGGCTCGGCATCCTCATCTGCATCAACCTGCAGACATCGTTCCTGACGCCACCGTTCGGCTGGGCGCTGTTCTTCCTGAAGGGCTGCGCGCCGCCAGAGGTCAAGGTGATGGAAATCTACAAGGGTGTGATCCCGTTCATCGGGCTGCAGATCCTCGGTCTTGGGCTGGTCATGGTGTTCCCGGACATCGCGACCTGGCTGCCGAAGGCCATCGGTTGGATGAAGTAGCCATGCCGGTGGCCCGTTACGACAAAAACAAGGAGAAGGTGACATGATCAATCCGGTCCGCGCCACGCGCGGGATTGCCGTGGCTTCCCATGCCATGGCGGCGCAGTCTGCGTCGGCGGTACTGCGGGAGGGCGGCAACGCGCTGGAGGCGATGATTGCCGCGGCCGCGACGATCGCGGTGGTGTATCCGCACATGAACGGCATCGGTGGCGACAGCTTCTGGCTGTTCTCCGAGCCGGGCAAGGCGCCGCGTGCGATCGACGCCTGTGGGGCGGCTGCAGCCGGAGCAACGCGCGAGTTCTATGCGGGCAAGGGCATGTCGTCGATTCCGATGCGCGGGCCGCTGGCCGCCAATACGGTGGCCGGGACCATCTCGGGCTGGGATCTGGCTTTTCAGCAGAGTCGCGCGTGGGGCGGCAAGCTGAGTCTTGCGCGCCTGCTCGCGGATGCCATCGGCTACGCGCGTGACGGCATTCCGGTGACGAAGAGCCAGACGGCCAGCACCGCTGCCAAGTTTGGCGACCTGCACATGCAGCCGGGTTTTGCCGATACCTTCCTCGTCGACGGTTCTGCCCCGGCCGAAGGCAGCGTGTTCAGGCAGCCACGCATCGCGGCGACGCTGGAGCGACTGGCCAGCGCCGGTCTGCGTGATTTCTACGAAGGTGAGCTGGCGCAGCGCATCGCAGCCGATCTGGAGCGGCTCGGCAGCCCTTTGCGCGCCGGCGACCTGGCACGCCATGGCGCCGAATTGCGCACGCCGGTGGAACTGCAGCACTCTCGCGGCAAGATCTACAACATGACGCCGCCGACCCAGGGCGTGATCTCGCTGGCCATCCTCGGCGTGCTCGACCGACTCGGCGTGGACAAGGTCGATCCGATGTCGGCCGACTACATTCACTTGACGGTGGAAGCGACCAAGCAGGCCTTCCTCGTGCGCGATCGTCACGTGACCGATCCGGCCTACATGACGGTCGAAGCCCAGTCCCTGCTGGCGCCCTCGGAGCTGGATGCGCTGGCCGGCAATGTCGACCGCCACCGTGCCTTGTCCTGGGGCGGCGCGACCGAGCCGGGTGACACCATCTGGATGGGCGTGATCGATGAAGAGGGCCGTGCGGTGTCCTTCATCCAGAGCATCTATCACGAGTTCGGCAGCGGCGTGGTGTTGGCTGACACGGGGATCAACTGGCAGAACCGCGGCTGCAGCTTCTCGCTCGACCCCAAGGCACTAAACACGCTGGAGCCGGGTCGAAAACCCTTCCATACGCTCAACCCGGCGCTGGCCGTGCTCGATGACGGCCGCACCATGGTGTACGGCACCATGGGTGGTGACGGTCAGCCGCAGACCCAGGCCGCGGTGTTCTCGCGCTATGTGCAGATGGGCATGGGGTTGCAGGAAGCGGTGACCGCTCCGCGCTGGCTGCTCGGACGCACCTGGGGCAGCATGTCCGAGTCGCTCAAGATCGAGTCGCGCTTTGCGCCGCGCGTGGCGGAGGAGTTGCGCCGTCGTCGTCACGTGGTGGACGTCATCGGCGCCTTCGATGAAACGGTGGGGCATGCCGGGGCGCTGGTGCGCCACAGCAACGGAATGATGGAGGGGGCTTTCGATCCGCGCAGTGACGGCGCGGTCGCCGGCTTCTGAAGGGTTTCGTTGTGCATGCTTGGGCGGCCTGCGGGCCGCCCTTTTCATTCTGTGTCCGCTTGAGGCATGACGGTGCTTCCCGGCAGCCGTGAGTGAGCGGCTCATGCTTTGCGACGCGGGCTTCGTCTGCGCGCGTTTCAGCTTGCGCTGGATTGATTCCGCTGCGGCGCTGGTCTGCTGCTGCGGGTCGACTTCCTCGTTTGTTGCTTGCAGGGTTGGAACGAAGTGGAGGCGGAGCCTTTCCGCCTCCCGCAGATCCTCGGGCTTTTCGGCAGAAGCGCTTCCGCCCTTTCAGGCCGGAGTGACGTGAATCGGGCGCACAAAAGCGGAGAGCCGCCATCAGGCGGCTCTCCGGGCTCATTGCGCTGCGGTCTTACTTGCGCGTTTCGACCTGCTGAAGGGGTTCTTCGGGCAGTGCCTGCGGCCGACGCGGCGTGCGGCCACGGGGAGCCTCAGGCTGCGATTCGACCGGTCGCTGACCGTCCGGCCGGGTCTCGATCATGACCAGTCCGGCTTCCGCGAGCGGAGCGGCGATCGCAATCGGGTCGTTCGGGCGGCTTTCCGGGGGCACGATCTCGGCCACCGGCGTTTGATCCTGCTGAGGCTCCGTTTCGGCTACGGTCTCGGGCTCGACTGGCACGGCAAGGACGGCCGGCTGCTCTTCGGCGGGTTCGGCAGCCGGTACAGCCGTCTCGGCTGCCGGGCCTGCTTCTTCGACCGCCTGCATCGGCGCTTCGAGAGGCGCTTCCGGTGAGGCTTCCAGAGCGGCAGGAGCTTCCCTGTCAGCGTTGATCTCCGACGCCTGCGGTGCTTCGGCTACCGGTTCTGAGGCGGAAGGCTCGCTTGCAGCCTTTTCGGCAACGGGCGGTTCGCTGGGCGTGTCGACACTTGCCTCAAGGTTTGCATCGCGGCTGTCCGCGTCCGTGCCCGTGGTGGGCTCGTCCG
>JBFHJY010000093.1:0-8056 GCA_041595655.1 Azoarcus sp. | reverse complement strand
TGTGGATGCGGGCATGCGCGCAGGCGCTGCATGCGTCGCACGGCATCGCGCTCGGCCAGGATGTCAGCCACCTCGGGCGCGACCACGCCGGCGCTGTCGCGGTATTCGTCGCCGTCGAGCACCAGGATGCGCTTGCCGTCCTTGCGGTACACACCCTCGCCGTTCTTGGCTCCGAGCGCACCACGCGCGACCAGCGCGGTCAGCCATTGCGGCTCGCCGAACCAGGGATGCCAGGGGTCATCCGGCAGACGCTCGCGCAAGGTGCCAATGACGTGCGCCATGGTGTCCAGTCCGACCACGTCGGCGGTGCGGAAAGTGGCGCTGCGCGGCCGGCCGATGAGCGGACCGGTCAGCGCATCGGCCTCGTCGAAGCCCAGGCCGAGCCGCTCGGTGTGCCGCATCACCGCCAGCAGCGCGAACATGCCGATGCGGTTGGCGATGAAGTTGGGCGTGTCGTGCGCACGCACCACGCTCTTGCCCAGACGCGAGGTGAGCCAGGTTTCCAGCCGGTCGAGCAGCACCGCGTCGGTCTGCGGGCCGGCGATCAGCTCGACCAGCGCCATGTAGCGCGGCGGATTGAAGAAATGCACGCCGCAGAAGCGCGGCCGCAGCAGTTCGGGCAGCACGGCCGACAACTCGTGCACCGACAGGCCGGAGGTGTTGGTGGCGATCACCGCATCGTGGCGCACAAAGGGCGCGATGCGTTCGAACAGCGCGCGCTTGAGCTCGATGCGCTCGGCGATGGCCTCGATCACCAGCTCGCAGTCGGCCAGCAGGATCAGGTCGTCGTCATAGTTGGCCGGCTGGATGGCCAGCGCGTGCCGCGGTGTGGCGAGAGGGGCCGGCGTCAGTCGCAGCAGCCGTTCGATGGCCTCGCGCGCCGGGCCGCTGCCACCGCCCTCGCCGGGCAGATCGAACAGCAGCACCTCGAAGCCGGCGTTGGCGCAGTGTGCGGCGATCTGCGCGCCCATCACGCCGGCCCCCAGCACCGCCACCTTGCGCACGACGAAGCGACTCATGCGGGAAGCCTCAGTGCACGCCGCCGGCCGGCGTGATCTGGCGCTTGTTGCCATGTTCGTCGAGCGCGACATAGGTCAGCGTCGCCTCGGTCACGCGCACCACCTTGGGGTGCGCCGGGTCGCGCTCGGCATAGACCTCGACGTCGACCGTGATCGAGGTGTTGCCGACCCGCGAGATCTGCGCGTAGAAGCTCACCACGTCGCCGATCGAAACCGGCTGATGGAAGGTGAAGGCATTCACCGCGACGGTGACCACGCGCCCGCGCGCGAAGCGGTGCGCGGCAATCGCGCCGGCCACGTCGACGTGCGACATGATCCAGCCGCCGAACACGTCGCCGGCCGGATTGGCATCGGCCGGCATGGCCATCACGCGCAACTCGGGCGGACGGTCTTCAGGCAGGGAGGCGATGTCGTCATGCGACGGGCGGGGAGGATGATGGGTCATGTCCTGTCCTCGTGGCGGGCGGCATGCCGCATGGGGCCGCCGGTGTAGGGGGGATAGCCGGCACCGGCGATCAGGCCGGCATCGACGAGGTCGGCATCGCGCACGATGCCGCGCGACAGCGCATCACGGGCGGCCGCGCCGAGGCGTGCGAACAGGCGTTCGGCCACTCCGTCCGGTGCCGCGCCCGCATCGCGCAAGGGTACGCCATCACGCCATTCATACAGCCCACGGCCTGACCTGAGGCCCAGCCGACCTGCAGCAACGGCCTCGCTCAGGGCCGTCGGCAAGGAATCGAGTCCGAGACCGCATGCCAGCAATTGCAGCACATCCAGACCGAGGCGGTCGACCGTTTCGATCGGCCCGACGGCCATGCCGGCCTCACGCATGGCGTGATCCACGGCTGCCGCCGGGACGCCTTCGTCGATGCAGCGCAGCGCCTCCAGCAGATACGGCGCGAGCACCGCGTTGATCAGGAATCCCGGCGTTCCGGCCACCGCCAGCGGCAACTTGCCGAGCGCCGCCACGAAACCCGACGCACGCGCGATCGCGTCGGCTGCGTCTGGCCCCTCCGCCGCCACCTCGACCAGCGGCGTGGCGGTCTGCACAACCGGCAGATGCAGTCCGACCAGCCGTGCCGGCGCGTGCATGCCGGCAGCGACATCTGCCAGCGCCAGACAGGCGGTGTGGCTGGCCAGCAATGCGTCGGGGCGGGCGCGCGATTCGAGTCCGGCGAGCAGCGCACGCTTGGCCGCGACGTCGACCGTCACGGCCGCCTCGATGATCAGGTCGGCCCGTCGCACGCCGTGTCCGGCGCCGTCCGGCACCAGCCGGTCGAGCAGCTCGCGGCGCGCCGGCACATCGTCCGGATGCAGCTCGCTCGCCCGCTGTGCGGCATGGCCGATGACCGCCGCGATGGCCTCCTGACGCAGATCCTGCAAGGTCACGCGAAAGCCATTGGCGACACACAGGATGGCCAGTTCGCCGCCGACCACACCGGCTCCGACGACATGTACGTGGCCCACGCCGTGCGCCACCCGGCCACCGCGCCGCAGGCGTTCGTGCAGGGCGGACACACGCCTCAGTTCGCGCGTGGCGTCCGAGCGCAGCAAGGCCGCCATCGATGCGGGCGATTCATCCGGTTCAGCCAGGGTGTCGCCACCGTGACGGACCCACAGCTCGAGCAAGGCGAACGGCGCCGGATACCGGTCGGCGCGCAGCTGTGGCGCCAGCGCCCTGCGCGCCCGCGCGGCGACGAAGCGACGCAGCAGGGTGGCCTTCAGCACTTCCCGCCACGGGAGGTGTCGCGAATGGCGACCGGACATCACGACCGCGCGTGCAGCAGCCTCCATCACCCGCGGCGGCACGCAGACATCGGCAAGACCGGCTTTCCACGCGCCGCGCGCAGTGAGCTCACGGCCGCTCAGCATCAGCTCGAGGGCCAGCGACGGCCCCACCAGCGCCGGCAGACGGCGCATGCCACCCCACGCCGGCACCAGACCGACGCGGACCTGGGGCAGCCCCAGACGGGTCGCCGGATCCTCCACCACGACGCGATAGTCGCAGGCCAGCGCCAGTTCCAGGCCACCGCCGAGGCAGTGACCGCGGATCAGCGCGAGCGTGGGCAGCGGCAGGCGCGCAATGCGCCCGAACACGGCCCAGCCACGAGCCACCAGCGCCCGCGCAGCCTGCGGCGTGACGGCCGCATCGATCTCGTCGGGGTCTGCGCCGGGGGAAAAGCCTGCAGCCTGCGCCGAAGCGATGATCAATCCGCTGGGGGGGTCGGCCTCGAGCATGCCGACGACCTCGCCCAGCTCGTCGAGCATCGTCGCCGACAACCAGTTGGCCTGCGCGCCGGCCCGATCCAGCACCAGCCACGCGACGCCTTCCCAGTCACGCTCGATGCGCAGATGCGTGCCGTAGTGGTTCATGCCACCGTCTCGAGCAGCATCGCCCCGCCCTGCCCGCCGCCGATGCACAGCGTCGCGACGCCGTGACGCGCCCCTTCGCGGCGCATCGCGGCTGCCAGATGCATGACGATGCGTGCGCCGCTGGCGGCGACCGGATGGCCCAGCGCGATGGCGCCGCCATCGATATTGATACGGCTGTGCGGCGGCGCCTTGCCGCCACAGTCGATGCCGAGTTCCTCGCGGCACCAGTCCGCGTCGCTCCAGGCCTGCAGGCAGGCCAGCACGTGCGCGGCGAACGCCTCGTTGACCTCCCACAGCCCGATGTCGTCGATCGTCAGTCCGTTGCGGGCCAGCATCGGCGCGGTGGCATGCACCGGGCCAAGACCGGTCGCCACCGGATCGAGCGCCGCCCAGGCGCAATCGACGATACGCACCAGCGGCGTGAGGGCATGGCGCTCGAGGGCGTCGGCCGAAGCCAGCACCAGCCAGCCAGCACCGTCGCCGGGCCGTGCGCTGTTGCCGCTCGTGACGTTGCCGTACTTGCGATCGAAACAGGGCTTCAGGCTGGCCAGCCCGGCAGCATCCACATCACCATCGACGCCGGCGTCTGCGACATGCAGCCGGCCGTCCGGACCGACCAGCGGCACGATCTCGTCCAGGCGGCCCGCGCTCCATGCAGCGGCCGCACGCTGGTGGCTGCGCAAGGCCCACGCGTCCTGTTCGTCGCGCGAGATCGCAAAGCGGGTGGCCAGATCTTCCGCCACCTGCCCCTGCAGCAGACCGGCGGCAGGATCATTCAGCCCGCGCTCCAGACCCGTCGCCGGCGCAAGGCGCGACGAGTACAGGCGGCGCAGCAGCCGCAGTCGTTGCACTGCTCCGGCACTGCGCCATGCGGACAGCCATTCGACGAAATCGTCGGACAGCAGCAATGGCGCGCGCGACATGGCATCGACACCTCCCGCCAGCACCAGATCGGCGCGACCGAGAGCGATCTCCACACTGGCGCAATCGAGTGCCTGCAGGCCGGAAGCACAGTTGCGCTGCACGGTCCAGGCCGGCACCCGATCACCACATCCCATGCGCAGAGAGGCGAGGCGGGCGATGTTGGTCTCGTCCGGCGCCGGGCTGGAACAGCCGAGGATGACCTGATCCAGCTCATCCGGCGCAAACGGCTGGCGTGCCAGCAGCTGGGCGCCACAAGCGGTGGCCAGGTCGGCTGCGGAGAACGGGCCCGGCCGGCCGCCGGCCTCGAGAAACGGCGTGCGCGCGGCATCGACGATGTAAACGGCTTGATTCACCTTGGCGGAGGCCTCATGACCGTAGTGTCCTTTCAGGTGGTCCATTGTAGGCCGGCATGACCACGGCGGGAGGATGCTTCGCGGCTGCAGGCAGCAAACCCGAAGTGCTACCGGACGCCTCGCACGGCCGCCGACCCACTCGGCAAACCGCGGAAGCGGTAGGATTGCACATCACATGCAGCGCACCACCGCTGCGCCCACCACCGAACCGCCTACCCGTCACCGGCTGATCGCACACCCATGCACGACCTCCTTCGCAGACGTTTTCTTCTGGCACTCGGTGCCGCAGCCGGCGCCGGGCTTGTGCCCGCCTCAGTAAGCACGGCGCTCGCTGCCGCCCGCTCCGGCGGTGGCGACGGCGAACCGTTCTCGTTCGAACTGCTGAGCGCGCAGGCGCGCTCACTCGCGGCGCAACCACACCCCGTGCGCAAGCCCTCGACGGCCCTCGCTCAGGCCCTTGCCGGCATCGACTACGATGCCTACCAGCAGATCCGCTTCAACACCGAACAGGCGGTGTGGAGCGAGCGCGATGGCGTGGCGCCGGTGGCGCTGTTCCATCAGCATGCCGGCACGCCCCTGCCGGTGCGCATCGACGTGGTCGAAAACGGCATCGCACACGAGCTGAAGTACGACCCGTCGGTGTTCTCCTACACGGGGGCACTGCAAGCGGGCGACATGCCCGCAGACGCCGGCTGGGCGGGTTTCCGCGTGCTCCATGCGGATGATCACGGCCGCGACTGGCTGGCCTTCATGGGCGCCTCCTACTTCCGCACCTCCGGTCCGCTCGACCAGTACGGCCTGTCGGCGCGCGGACTGGCCATCGACACCGCCCTGCCCGACCGTCCCGAGGAGTTCCCGGTGTTCACGCGCTTCTGGCTGCAAGCCGAAGGCGACGGCGGCATCGTCATTCACGCGCTGATGGAGAGCCCCAGCCTGACCGGCGCCGTGCGCATCGACTGCGCCAGGCCGGATGCCACGGCGATCGTGATGGATGTGTCGCTGCGCCTGTTCCTGCGCAAGGAAGTGCGCCGCCTCGGCATCGCGCCGCTGACCAGCATGTTCTGGTATTCCGAGACCAACCGTCATGAAGCGACGGACTGGCGCCCCGAGGTGCATGACAACGACGGGCTGGCGCTATGGACCGGCAGCGGCGAGCGCATCTGGCGCCCGCTCGACAACCCGCGGGCAGTGCGCACCACCAGCTATCTGGACCACAACCCGCGGGGCTTCGGCCTGATGCAGCGCGACCGTGTCTTCGCCAACTACGAGGATGACGGCGTGTTCTACGAGCGCCGCCCGGCGCTGTGGGTGGAACCCAGGGGCGACTGGGGCGCCGGCAGCGTGCAGCTGGTGGAGATCCCGACCGACGACGAGATCCACGACAACATCGTCGCCTACTGGACCACCGACAAGACCGTGCCGGCCGGCTCGGAACCGGCTTTCGAGTACCGACTGCACTGGATGAAGGCAGCCTCCTTCGGCGAACAGGGGGTCGGCCACGTCATCGCCACACGCCTTGGCCGCGCCGGCGTGCCGGGCCAGCCGCGCCCGGCGGGCGGCGTGAAATACGCCATCGACTTTGCCGGCGGTGACCTGGCCCGCTTCACATCCGAGCAGCGCGCGGTCGAACCCGTGGTCGAAGCACGCAATGCCCGCATCGACAATCCCTACGCCATCCGTGTCGTCGGAACCGACCACTGGCGCCTGATCTTCGACGTCTACCCCGAGGGCGAATCGGCGGTCGACCTGCGCGCCTTCCTGCGCACCCAGGAGCGAGCGCTGACCGAGACCTGGGTGTTCACGCACCGGCCGACGGACTTCTGACCCAGGCCTGCCTCCGGGCGGATCGTCGAGCGGATAGAATCGACGCATGAGACGATCCGCTTCCCTGCCCCTGCCGGCGCCCGAGACTTCCGACCGCCGAGACTGGCAGACCCTCAAGAGCCTGATTCCGTACCTGTGGGCCTACAAGTGGCGGGTGCTGTTCGCGCTGGCCTGCCTGATCGCGGCCAAGGGTGCCAACGTCACGGTACCGCTGATCTTCAAGGGCATCATCGATGCGCTGACGATCACTCCCGAACAGGCCTTCATCGTGGTGCCGGCGGCGCTGCTGCTGGCCTACGGCGCGCTGCGCTTCTCCAACTCGCTGCTCACCGAACTGCGCGAAATCGTCTTCGCGCGCGTCACGCAGCAGGCAGTGCGGCGCATCTCGCTGCAGGTGTTCCGGCACCTGCATGCGCTGTCCCTGCGCTTTCACCTGGAGCGCCAGACCGGGGGGCTGACGCGCGACATCGAGCGCGGCACGCGTTCGATCAACTCGCTGATCAGCTACACGCTGTATTCCATCCTGCCGACGCTGGTCGAGATCGGGCTGGTGATCGGCATCCTGCTGCTCAACTACGACGCCATCTTCGCCATCATCACGGCGGTCACGCTGACGCTGTACATCGTGTTCACGGTGGTCGTGACGAACTGGCGCACGGCGCTGCGCCGACACGCCAACGAGCTGGATTCCGCCGCGAATGCACGCGCCATCGACAGCCTGCTCAACTTCGAGACGGTGAAGTACTTCAACAACGAGGAGTTCGAGGCGCGCCGCTACGACGAGCAGATCGACCACTGGACCCGCGCACAGCTGAAGAACCAGTATTCGCTGGCTGCGCTCAACCTCGGCCAGGCGGTGATCGTCTCGGTGGGCGTGACGCTGATGATGTGGCAGGCGGCCACGCGGGTCGCGACCGGCGAAATGACGATCGGTGACATCGTGCTGGTCAATGCCTTCCTGATCCAGCTCTACATCCCGCTCAACTTCCTCGGCGTGATCTACCGCGAGCTGCGCCAGGCACTGACCGACATCGAGCGCATGTTCGGCCTGATGCACCAGAACCGCGAGATCGCGGATGCGCCGGACGCCATCGCGCTCGAACCCGGCCCGGCCGCGGTGCGTTTCGAGCACGTCGGCTTCGCCTATGAGCCGGAGCGCCAGATCCTGCAGGGTGTGGATTTCGAGGTGCCGGCCGGACACACGGTGGCCATCGTCGGCCACTCGGGCTCGGGCAAATCCACCATCGCGCGACTGCTGTACCGCTTCTACGACGTGCAATCCGGCGCCATCCGCATCAACGGCCACGACCTGCGCAGCCTCACGCAGCACAGCCTGCGCAGCGCCATCGGCATCGTTCCGCAGGACACGGTGCTGTTCAACGACACGCTGTTCTACAACATCCAGTACGGCCGCCCCGACGCCTCGCGCGAGGAAGTCGAGGCCGCCGCCCGCGCCGCGCAGCTGACCGACTTCGTCGCGCGCCTGCCGGCCGGATTCGACACACGCGTGGGTGAGCGCGGCCTCAAGCTCTCGGGCGGCGAGAAGCAGCGCGTGGCGATCGC
>JBFHJY010000092.1:0-8058 GCA_041595655.1 Azoarcus sp. | reverse complement strand
TGCGCGGCATCGAGCTCGATGCCCACCGCGCCGGGCAGTTCGCGCAGGAAGGCGCCGTCGCCACAGGCCGGCTCCAGCACGCGGCCGGTGTTGCGGCGCAGCGCGAGCATGGCGCGCACCACCGCTGGCGGCGTGAACACCTGACCCAGCGAGGCGACGTCGAACACGGGGAGCGGATGATTCATCAGGCAGGCGGGGTCACGGGCAATCTCGCGCCAGAGTGTATCCCGAGGCGTCGTTAGAATGCCGCTTTGCGCAACCGGAAGGAATGAGATGAACCCGCTCGCCCTGATCACCGGCGCCGGCAGCGGCATCGGCCACGCGCTGGCACACACGCTGATCGAACGCGGCTGCGACGTGCTGGCCATCGGCCGGCGCGCGGCGCTGCTTGAAGCGCTCGCCGCCGAACACCCGAACCGCGTCACGGCGCTGCCACTCGACATCGTGGCGACTGACGCGCCGCAACGCATCCTCGCCGCGCTGGGCGAGCGCGCGCCACGCCTGATCGTGCACAACGCCGCCGCGCTGGACCCGGCCGGTCCGCTTGCCACGCTGGACCGCAAGGCCTTTGCCGCGCACCTCGAAACCAACCTCACCGCCCCGCTGTTCATCACCCAGGCCTTGCTGCCGCGCCTGCCGCGCGGCGCGCGGGTGCTGCACATCTCGTCCGGGGCGGCGCATCACGCGCTGAATGGCTGGGGGCCGTACTGCATGTCCAAGGCCGCGCTGCACATGCTGACGCAGTGCTGGAACGCGGAACTGCAGACAGCCGGCGTGCTGGTCGGCAGCGCGCGGCCGGGTGTGGTGGACACCCCGATGCAGGCCGGCATCCGCGACCTCACGCCGGAAGCCTTTCCGGACGTCGAATCCTTCCGCCGCCTCAAGGCCGACGGCGCGCTGCTGCCGCCCGAAACGGTGGCGCGCTTTCTGGCGTGGATGCTGCTCGGCGCCGATGACGAGCAGTTTTCCGGCGCCGAGCGGGATGTACGCGACGCAGCACTGGCCAAGCTGTGGGGCGGCTGACCCGCAAACTCCGTAGGCCGGATAAGCGCCGCAGGCGTGCAGCCGGCGTGGGCAGTTGAGGAATGTAATGGCGTGGGCTTCCGATGCGCTGCGCTTATCGGGCCTGCGGGACTACGCTGTAGAGGCGTCCAGCCGCCGCAGCACCGCCTCCCAATCGACCTCACCCGAGGTGTCGATCTTCACCGCAAGCTCGTCCTCGCCGATCAGCTCGCGCGTGGCGAGCTGGTGCTCCAGCACCGCCACATCGGCATCGGCCGCGTCCAGCCCTTCCGCAGCACGTTGCGCCACGCGCGCGCGCAGCACTTCGGGCGGCGCGTCGAAGGCCAGCAGCGCAAATGACACGCACAGGTCGGCCGCCAGCGCGCGGAATTCGTCGCGCTGCGCGCGTCGCAGAAAGGTCGCATCGACCAGCGCCGGCCGGCCGGCGGCGACCACCGCGCGCACGATCTCGCGCAGCCGCGCATAGGTGCGCGCAGTCATCTCCGGGCCATACAGCCCCTCGCCGACCGCCGCAGTGGCGCGCTCGCCGGCCTTCAGTCCGGCCAGCCGCTTGCGCTCCACGTCCGAACGGATGCGGATGGCGCCGCAACGTTCCACCAGCACGCGCCCGTTGCGGCTCTTGCCCGCACCCGACGGGCCGCTGGCGATCCACAAAGCCGGCCTGCCGGCCGGGATGCGCGCCAGCGCATAGTCGAGATACCGCGCCAGCTCGTCACGGCAAGCGGCAGCCTCGTCGCCACCGGCCTGATGCATGCGGATGGCCGCCACCTTGGCGCGCACCATGGCGCGATACACCACGTAATAGGACAGCAGCACCAAGCCTTCATGGTCGCCGCAGGCTTCCAGCCAGGTGTTGAGGAAACCGTTGGCCAGATCGGCGCGACCGCGCGCCTCGCAGTCCATCATCAGGAAGGCGATGTCGGCGACCACGTCATTCCAGCGCAGCTGCGGATTGAATTCGATGCCGTCGAACAGCCGCGCCCGCCCGTCGAGCCACACGATGTTGGCCAGATGCAGGTCGCCGTGGCACTCGCGCACGAAGCCGGCTGCCAGCCGCGCATCGAACGTGGTCGCCAGCCGGCGCGATTCGCCCGCACTCCAAGCCTCCAGCCGGCCGATTCGCTCCAGCAGCACGGCGTCGGTCACCAGCTCACGCATCTGGTCGAAGTTCTGCTGCACCGGAAAGATCACCGCCTCGGCCGTGCCGAAGCCCTCGCCCGGACGCGCCACCGCCGCCTGTGCGTGGAAATCGGCCACATGCAGCGCCACCGCCTCCATGTGCTGCGCGCCCAGCGCACCGGCTGCGAGCAGATGCGCGAACAGCCCCGACTGGTCGAAGCGGCGCATGCGCACGGCAAATTCCGGCGCACCCTCCACCGGGCCGATGTGAGCGTCGTCTCCGCCATACACGCCGACCACGTCCTCGTAGATCTCGGGCGCGGTGCGGCGATTGAGGCGCACCTCCTCCTCGCACATGGCGCGGCGACGCGCAGGCGTGGAGTAGTCGAGAAAACCCAGATCGAGCGGCTTCTTGATCTTGTAGGCGAACTCGCCGGTCAGCAGCACCCACGAGGCGTGCGTCTCGATGCATTCGGCCGGGTGCGGGAAACGGCCGACGCGCACGAGGTCGGCGACAAGGGAGGCGGAATCGGTCATGCGCAGCGGCGACATGGCAAAGAACCGATTCTAGCCGGCAGCGCGGAGACGTCGCGCCGCACGTATACTTGGCCGGCACACACCCACCGCACGGAGTCTCCCCTTGGCTGGCAGCAACAACACTCCCCGCATCGTCGCGGCCATTTTCGGTCTGGCCTTCCTCGTGTTGATCGGCGCCTTCGTGACGATGGCGATGATCTCGCGCGACGAAGTGCGCATCAACGCCATCGGCCCCCTTGCCAAGGCCCCGGGACTGGAGCGCGGCGGCGTGCGCTTCTCCGGCACGGTGCATGTATGGGAAGTGCTCGGCAGCGTCGGCGCCAGTGCCGACCTGCAAGCCCGCGTCGAGATGCAATTGCGCGGTCCCACCGGCCAGCCGCCCGACGCCGGCCTGCAACTGACCGCCGCGTTCGCACGCCCCGACAGCGATGCCGCCCCGCTCGCGCTGCCGCTGCGACGTACCGGCCAGGGCGCCTATGCCGGCAGTGCGCCGCTGCCGGCCGACGGCCCATGGCTACTGCGGCTGGCCGTGCCGGAAGTGACCGGCGTGCTGGCCTTCACCGTCGATCCGGAATAAACACCGCTGCTACGGCGCGACCTCATTGCCATCGAGCCACGGCGCGAAAAGCGCCTCGGCGTTGCGCCACAGCAGACGCTCCTGCACATCCGGTGACAGCGCCGTCAGCCATCGACGGATACCGGCGACGACGTCGCCATAGTTGCGCCAGCGGTTGGTGCTGAAGGTGTCGACCGCCACCACGAAACGGTCCGGATACGCCTCGAACAGGTCCCGCCATTCCGGCAACAGCATGCCATCCGGTGCGATGCGCTCGTCGCGGACCGAAGTGTCGACCCACAGCGCATGCTCCGCATGACGCTCCAGCATGCGCGCGACGATGCCGGGCGCCGGCACGGTGCCCAGATGTGCCCACAGCACGCGCACTTCGGGGGCGATCTCGAAGGCGCCCTCGACCACCGCCGGGTCGCCGTGAATCAACAGCATCAGGCCGTGCGCGTCGGCCATACGCACCAGTTCGGCGAACACCGGGCTGTCCGCATCACGCGCGAACAGGTGCAACTCGCCGATGCCCGCCCAGTCGCCTTCGGCGAGGCGCGCCGCAACCCGCCCGGGCAGTTTGCGGTCGTGCATCCACAGCGCCTTGCCGGCATGCGAGGCATACACGCCGAGCAGCGGAATCACCCGTGCAGGCGCGTGTTCGTGCAATTCACGCGCATGCAGCCAGGGCGAGCCGGAGATCACGATGCGTTCCACCCCGGCAGCGTCAAGCTTCTCGACGATCTGCTGCGGCGACAGCACCGCTGCATCATCCGCCGTGTAATGGGCGTGCGCATCGATCATCGGCGAAGCCTGTGCCAGCGCGGCGCACCACAGGCAGACACCAAACGGAATCCAGACAGGCATCTTCATTCCCCTTTGAGTACCGGATGACGCCGCACAAGGCAAGCACGGGCCGGGAACGAAGGGCCGCCGCCACGGACAAAGACAGCGCACAAACCGCTCGCAACGCGGCATCATTGCGCCGTCACGCGCCGCAGCTCCTTTTCGGAAGTGGAAGAACGACATGAAACGCATCGCCCTTTTCCTTGCCACCAACCTCGCCATCATCGTGGTGCTCAGCATCACGCTGCGCCTGCTGGGTTTCGAGCGCATCCTCGACGAGCAGGGCGTCAATCTCGACATCAACTCGCTGCTGCTGTTCGCGGCGGTGTTCGGTTTCGGTGGCTCCTTCATCTCGCTGGCCATGTCCAAATGGACCGCCAAGCGCATGACCGGCGCCCACGTCATCGAGCAGCCGCGCAACGAGGTCGAGCGCTGGCTGGTCGACACCGTGCGCCGTCAGGCCGAAGCCGCCGGCATCGGCATGCCCGAGGTGGCGGTGTATGACGCGCCCGAACCCAACGCCTTTGCCACCGGCGCCAGCCGCAACAAGGCACTGGTGGCGGTCAGCACCGGCCTGCTGCGCAGCATGCAGCCGGACGAAGTGGAAGCCGTGCTGGCGCACGAGGTGTCGCATGTGGCCAACGGCGACATGGTCACGCTGGCGCTGATCCAGGGCGTGGTGAACACCTTCGTGATCTTCCTCTCGCGCGTGGTCGGGCATCTGGTCGACCGCGTCATCTTCAAGACCGAGCGCGGCCACGGCCCGGCCTTCTGGATCACCACCATCATTGCCGAACTGCTGCTCGGCATCCTCGCCAGCATCATCGTGATGTGGTTCTCGCGCCAGCGTGAATTCCGCGCCGACGCCGGTGCCGCCGACCTCGCCGGACGCCAGAAGATGATCGCCGCACTGCAGCGCCTAGCCGGCTCGCACACCGAGCCGCTGCCCGACAAGATGGCCGCCTTCGGCATCTCCGGCATGAAGGGCGCGGGGCTCAAGCGCCTGTTCATGACCCACCCGCCGCTGGAAGAGCGCATTGCCGCGCTGCGCGAGCAGCGCTGAACGAGCGCCCCATGCGCATCGGGTAGACTGACGGGCATGGATGCGACTCCACACGCGCTGCCGCTACCACCGTGGCGCAGCAACCCCGAAGGCCAGCCGCGCCGCATCGGCGTCGAACTGGAGATGAGCGGGCCAACGCTCGACGAGCTGGCCGGCGTGGCGGCCGGCCTCCTCGGCTGCGAGGTCATCGAGACCAGCCGCTACGAACGCAGCCTGCGCGGTGACCCCGCCGGCGACTGGATCGTCGAACTCGATTTCCACCTGCTCAAGAAACTCGGCCAGACCGAGCGCGACCCGCAAGCGCTGACCGACGACCTGCTGCAGTCGGCCGAAGACGCGCTGCACGCCGTGGCGCAGACGCTGGTACCGGTCGAAATCGTCAGCCCGCCGCTGCCCATGCAGCGCCTGCCCGAGATCGAGACGCTGATCGCGCGGCTGCGCGAGGCCGGCGCCAAGGGTACGGGCGATCACCCGCTCAACGCCTTCGGCATGCAGTTCAACCCCGAGATTCCGCGCGCCGACGCCGCCACGCTCAGCGCTTACGTGCGCGCCTTCGTGTGCCTCTACGACTGGCTGTATGCACGCGCCGACATCGATCTGACGCGCCGGCTCACGTCCTATGTCGATCCCTACCCGCTCGACTACCTGCGGCTCGTCACTGCCCCCGACTACGCGCCCGACCTGCCCGGCCTGATCGACGACTACCTGCTGCACAACCCCACGCGCAACCGCGCGCTCGACCTGCTGCCGCTGTTCGCCCACCTCGACCCCGCGCGCGTTGCCGCCGTCACCGACGACCCGCTCATCAAGCCGCGCCCGGCCTTCCACTACCGCCTGCCCGACTGCGAGATCGACCGCCCCGGCTGGGGCATTGCCGCCGCCTGGAACGACTGGCTGCAGGTCGAACGGCTGGCCGCAGACCCGCAGCGGTTGGCCGGCTGCTGCGCCGACTGTCACGAATTCATGGCCCGCCCTGCGCTCGAACGCTGGCTCGGCGATTGGGCCGACGAGGTTGCAGGCCGTTGGCTCGCCCCGTAATCGCCATCACCGGCCCGCAGCGCGGTGCCTTCGGTCCGCGCCTGCTGGTATCGCTGGCCGTGCGCCTGTACGGCGGACAGCCGCTGCAGCTGCGCCCCGGTGATGCCGGGCGCGAGCACCGCTTCGACGGTGTCGTGATCACCGGCGGACACGACGTGAACCCCGTGCTCTACGCCGCCGCACCGGAAGTCGAACCGCGTTACGACGAGGCCCGCGACGCCCTCGAAGTCGCCATCATCGACGAAGCGCTCGAACGCCACCTGCCCGTGCTCGGCATCTGCCGCGGCGCCCAACTGCTCAACGTGCGCCTGGGCGGCACCCTGTTCCAGCAACTCAGGACACGCCGCCGCAGGACCTCCCACCGCTGGACCGTACTTCCGCTGAAGACCCTGTGCATCCGCCCCGGCACCCTGCTGGCACAGCTCATGGGCGAAGGCACGGCCCGCATCAACAGCCTGCACAACCAGGCCATCGACCGCTGCGGCGAAGGCCTGTCGGTTTCCGGCACCGACCTCGACGACCTGCCGCAGGCCATCGAACACTCCGACCACGGCCCGCTGCTTCTCGGCGTGCAATGGCACCCGGAATTCCTGATCTTCATGAAGCGCCAACGTGCGCTGTTCCGCGCCTTGGTGGAATCCGCACGCGAGACGCTGCGCTAGCGCGCCAGCCCCACACACACGATCCCCGCCGAGATCACCGTCACCGCCGCCAGGCGCGTGCACCAGTGGGCGCGCTCACCGAACACGAAGATGCTGAGCAGCGTCGCCAGCACCAGGCCGGCGTTGGTGAAGGTCACGGCATAGGCGGCGGGCAGGTATTGCATGGCGTGGATGACCAGCGCGTAGGCAATGCCGACGCACACGCTGCCGGCAACAACGAAGCGCCAGCGCGGCCGCAGTGCCGGCACGATGCGGCCGGCCTCGCGCAGATTGCCCAGACTCAGCGCGGTCAGCCCGAACAGATAGCAGGCCGACACCATGCCGAGCTGGCTGCCGAAACTGGGCAGATAGGCTACCGCGACCTTGTCGGAGAGCGAATAGATGCTGGTGCACAGCGCCGCCAGAGCGGCCCACGGCAGCGCGCGGCGCGGCTCGCCCTCGCGTGCGGTAAAGCCCAGCCACACCAGGCCGACGACCGACACGAGGATGCCGGCCCAGCCCAGCAGGGACAGCGACTCGTCGAAGAACAGCACCGACCACAGCGCGATCAGCAACGGCGAACTGCGCGCGATCGGATACACCAACGCCACCGGCGCGCGGCGGTAGGCACCACGCAGGCCCATGAAGTAGAAGGCGTTGGCAACGCCGGTGACGACAATCGCGACAACCAGCGTGGCATTCCACTGCGCGTCCTGCGCCAGCCGCCACAGCGACCACGGTCCCAGCAACACCAGATGGCCGGCCACGCCCCACCACAGGAAGTTGCTGCGCGGGTCGGCATGGCGCGCGAGCAGATTCCACGAGACGTGCATCAGTACCGACAGGCCGATGGCGGCAAGGGCGATGTGCATGGCTGCGTGTCGCGCGTCAGGCGAGGCGTACGCGCCGCATCGCGCCGTGGCGGCGCGTGAGCAAGTCGAGCAGGGCTTCGCCGGCCGCGGCCAGCGCGCCGTCATTGCGGATCACCGCCAGCGCCGGGTGCTCGGGCGGCGGCATGGCGCGGTTGCGCTCGATGCGGGCGCGAATCTCGCCCGGCGTCTCCCGGCCGCGCGCCATCAGACGCTCGGCCAGCACTTCCTCCGCCACCTCGATCAGCACCGGACACAGGGCCGGATAACGCCTCAGCGCTTCGCCCAGATAGGCGCGCGAGCCATTCACTACCACGTTGAGCCCGGCCGCCAGCCAGGTCTCGATCTCGATGCCGATGCCGTACT
>JBFHJY010000091.1:0-8072 GCA_041595655.1 Azoarcus sp. | reverse complement strand
GGCGCACGCGGACTGATGCAGGTGATGCCGGAAACCGGCCGGCATGTAGCCCGTCGCATCGGTCTGCAGGGCTACCACCCACGCATGCTCAACGACCCGGAAACCAACGTCCTGCTCGGCACCAGCTACATGCGCATGATTCTCGACGACCTGGAGCAGCATCCGGTGCTCGCCTCCGCCGGCTACAATGCAGGCCCCAACCGCGCGCAGCGCTGGCGCGGGGATCGACCGATCGAGGGCGCGATCTACGTCGCCACCATCCCGATCGACGAAACGCGGGACTACGTCCAGAAGGTGCTCGTCAACAAGGTCATCTACGCGGCCATGCTCGAAGGCCGCCCGCAGTCGCTGCGCGAACGCCTCGGCACCATCCCGCCCGTCGCCGCGCCACACCCCTGAGAAAACGATGGACACACGACGCATCCTCATCACCGGCGGCAGCGGCTTCATCGGCACGGCCATCACGCGCCGCCTGGCCGGCGACGGCACGCACATCCTCATCCCCACACGCGACCCGGCGCGCGCCGCCCATCTGGCGGATCTGCCGGGCGTCGAGATCGTCCGCGCCGACATCCACGACCCCGCCACGCTGCAGCGCCGCGCCGTCGGTGCGCAGGTGGCCATCAACCTCGTCGGCGTGCTGCATTCGAAGTCCGGCTCACCGTGGGGGCCGGACTTCGAGCGCGCCCACGTCGCGCTGCCACGCGCGCTGACCGCCGCCTGCCGCGAGACCGGCGCGGCCCGCCTGATCCACGTCAGCGCGCTCGGCGCCGATGCCGACGGCCCGTCCGAATACCAGCGCTCCAAGGCCGCCGGAGAGGCGGCCGTGCGCGAGGGCGGAGACGCACAGGCGTGGACCATCCTGCGCCCGTCGGTGGTCTTCGGCCCCGGCGACAGCTTCCTCAATCTCTTCGCACAGCTGACGAGGTTCATCCCGGTGCTGCCGCTGGCCGGCGCGAACACGCGCTTCCAGCCGGTATTCGTCGGCGATGTGGCGGAGGTCGTGGCGCGTTGCCTCGATGACGAAACCACGCTCGGCCAGACCTTCGAACTGGCCGGCCGCGCCACCTACACGCTGGCCGAACTGGTGCGCTACGTGTGCCGCACCACCGGCCGCAGTCGCCTGGTGTTCGGCCTGCCGGAACCACTGGCGATGCTGCAGGCAGCCGCGATGGAATTGCTGCCACACCCGCCGATGAGCCGCGACAACGTGCGTTCGCTGCGCGTCGACAACATCGCCTCCGGCGCGCCCCTGCCCTTCGGCCTGACTCCGACCGCGCTCGAGGACATCGCACCGGGCTATCTGGCCGGAGCGCTGCGTTGATGCAGGCATTCATCGTCGGTGGCGCGGTGCGCGACGCGTTGCTCGGCCTGCCGGTGCGGGACCGTGACTGGGTGGTGGTCGGCGCCACGCCGGAAGACATGCTGGCGGCCGGTTTCCGTCCGGTGGGCAAGGATTTTCCGGTCTTCCTGCACCCGGAAACGAACGAGGAATACGCGCTGGCGCGTACCGAGCGCAAGAGCGGGCACGGCTACAAGGGCTTCACCTTCCATACCTCGCCGGACGTCACGCTGGAGGAGGATCTGGCACGCCGCGACCTGACCATCAACGCCATGGCCCGCAACGAGGCCGGAGAAATCACCGACCCCTTTGGCGGACAGCGCGATCTGGCCGCACGCGTGCTGCGTCACGTCAGCCCTGCCTTCGCCGAGGATCCGCTGCGCATCCTGCGTGTGGCGCGCTTTGCCGCGCGCTTGCATGAATTCAGCGTGGCGCCGGAAACCCTCACACTGATGCAGGACATCGTCGCTGCCGACGAAGTCGAACACCTCGTGGCAGAGCGCGTGTGGCAGGAGATCGCGCGCGGCCTGATGGAAGACCATCCGCAGCGCATGTTCGAGGTGCTGCGCGAGAGCGGTGCGCTGGCGCGCCTGCTGCCGGAGATCGACGCCCTGCCCGAGGACCAGCGCGGCGCGCTGCACGCGCGCCTGCAGCGCGCCGTTGCGCGCCATGCGCCGCTGGAACAGCGCTGGGCGCTGGTACTGCAAGCCTTCGATGCGGAAACCGCGCGCGAAATATCCGAGCGCCTCAAGGCGCCGAACGATGCGCGCGACCTCGCGGTGATGCTGGCACGCGAAGCCGGCTCATTGCGGAGCGAAGCCGGGGATGCCGAAACCGCGCTCGACATGCTCGTGCGCTGCGACGCGCTGCGCCGGCCGGAACGTTTCGCGGCGCTGCTCGACGCCGCTTCGGACGGTGACCCGGAACTCGACACCGCCATCTGGCGCACAGCCTTTGCGGCCGCCTCAAATGTGGATGCCGGCTCCATTGCGACCGCCTGCGCGGACAAGCGCGAGATTCCGCAGCGCGTGCGGGCAGCGCGCATCGCAGCCATCGCAGGCAGCTAGATCGACCAGAGGATCAGCAGAGCCACACCGGACAGCAGCACGGTGCTGGTAAATGGAAAATGGTAGGGTTTGCCACGCACGGTGAAGTGCAGATCGCCCGGCAGATGCCCCAGTCGCAGGTGGCGCGACAGGGTGGACCGGAACAGGCCGGTGACGAGGACGATGACGAGGATGACGATCAGCCATTTCAGCATGCCGCATTAGACCCCGAAGCAGCGCAATCCGCCAACACGGAAGGACTACATGATCACCCTGTACACCTGGAGCACTCCGAACGGCCGCAAGATCTCGATCGCGCTCGAGGAGCTCGGCCTGCCCTATGCAGTGAAGACCGTGGACATCACCCGCGACGAGCAATTCGCGCCGGACTTCCTCGCCATCAGCCCGAACAACAAGATCCCCGCGATCGTCGACAGCGACGGCCCCGGCAGCCACCCGATCGCGCTGTTCGAGTCCGGCGCCATCCTGATCTACCTCGCCGAGAAGGCCGGCCGCCTGCTGCCGACCGACCCCAGGGCTCGCTACGACACCCTGCAGTGGCTGATGATGCAGAAGGCTTCCGTCGGCCCGATGCTCGGCCAGGCGCACCATTTCCTGCGCTTCGCACCGGAGGACGTGCCGTACGCCAGGAAGCGCTATTCGGCCGAGACGCGCCGCATCTACGGAGTGCTCGACCGCCAGCTGGCCGCGCATGAATGGCTGGCCGCCGACCAGTACACCATCGCCGACATCGCCACATACCCGTGGGTCGCCCGCCACGAATGGCAACAGCTCGAACTGGCCGACTTCCCGCACGTGAAACGCTGGTTCGACGCAATCGGCGCGCGCCCGGCCGTCGTGCGCGGCATGGCGGTGCCGGGCTGAGATGAGCACCCGCCGGCTGGAACACCTGCAGCGCGCACCGAACGCAGCCTCCTCACGCCCTCCGCTGCTGTTCGTACACGGCGCCTACACCGGTGCCTGGTGCTGGGACGTACATTTCCTGCCGTTCTTCGCCCGCCACGGCTTCGCCGCGCACGCCCTGTCCCTGTCCGGCCATGGCGGCAGCGAGGGGCGCGAGACACTCGACACCCTGCGCGTGCGCGACTACGTGGAGGACGTGCTGCGCGCGATGGATGAACTGCCCGAGCCTCCGGTGCTGATCGGTCATTCGATGGGCGGCCTAGTAGTGCAGAAGGTACTCGAACAGCGTGTGGCGCCGGGCGCAACATTGCTGTGCGCGGTGCCGCCGCACGGCCTGGGACCGTCGGCCATGCGCATGCTGGTGCAGCGTCCCGGCCTGCTGGTTACACTCAACGCCATCCTCGGCGGCCGCGAGCCGGCGCTCGAACACGTACGCGAGGCGCTGCTCCACCAGCCCATCGACGACGCCACGCTGACCGACTACGTGCGTCATTGCCAGCCCGAATCGGTACGCGCGATCTGGGACATGACCGCCTTCGACCTGCCTCGCCCGGCGCGCGTGCATGACGTGCCGCTGCTCATTCTCGGCGCCGAGCACGACCGCCTGATCCCGCCGGGCGAAGTCGAAGCCACCGGCCGCGCACTCGGCACGCAGGCAGAGATCCTGCCCGGCTTCGGTCACGCGCTGATGCTCGAACCGGAGTGGGAACGCGCCGCGCGACGCATCCTCGAATGGCTTGATACGCTGCCCGCTGCCGGAGCTCCGACATGAACCAGACCCCCGTCATCCTCGTCACCGGCGCAGCGCGACGCGTCGGCGCCGCCATCGCGCGCACGCTGCATGGCGCAGGCGCCAACGTGGTGCTGCACTACCGCAACGCGGCCGGCGCGGCGGAATCACTCGCTGCCGAATTGAACGCCGCCCGCCCCGCTTCCGTACTCTGTGTGCGCGGCGATCTTGCCCGCGACGGCGAACCCGCCCGCATCGCCGCCGAGACCCTGGCGGCCTTCGGCCGGCTCGACGGTCTGGTCAACAACGCGTCGAGCTTCTTCCCGACCGTGCTCGGCGAGATCGATGAAGCGGCCTGGAACGATCTGATCGGTTCCAACCTGAAAGGTCCGCTGTTCCTGACCCAGGCTCTGGCGCCGGCGCTGCGCGAGCGCGGCGGCGCCATCGTCAACATCCTCGACATCCACGCCGAACGCCCACTCGCCGGCTACGCGCTGTACTGCGCCGCCAAGGCCGGTCTGCTCGGCCTGACGCGCGCGCTGGCGGTTGAGCTGGCACCGCAGGTGCGCGTCAACGGCGTCTCGCCCGGCCCCATCGAATGGCCCGAAGACGGCCAGTTTCCGCCCCCCGAACGCGAGGCCATCGTGTCCGACACCCTGCTCGGCCGCGAGGGGCGCCCCGAGGACATCGTCGGCGCGGTGCGCTATCTGCTGCTCGACGCGCCCTACGTCACGGGGCAGATCCTCGCCGTGGACGGCGGCCGCAGCGCGCACCTGAAGACCCCGGGCGTATAATTGCGCGCTTGTGGAGGAAGCGCAGTGAACGCACCGGAAGGCGCCGTCGGCACCGACGAGAACCGATTCTCGAACACCTTTTTGCGACTGAAGAAGAAGCTCGAACGCGGCGTCGGCGAGGCCATCGCCGACTTCGACATGATCCGGGACGGCGACACCGTGATGGTGTGCATCTCGGGCGGCAAGGATTCGTACACGCTGCTGTCCTGCCTGCTGGCGCTGCGCGAACGCGCACCGGTCGACTTCCGCATCATCGCGATGAACCTCGACCAGAAGCAGCCCGGCTTCCCCGAGGACGTGCTGCCGCGGTACTTCGAGTCGATCGGCGTCGAGTACCGCATCGTCACCGAGGACACCTATTCCATCGTCAAGGACAAGATTCCCGAGGGCAAGACCACCTGCTCGCTGTGCTCGCGCCTGCGTCGCGGCATCATCTACCGCAGCGCGCGCGAACTCGGCGCCACGAAGATCGCCCTCGGCCATCACCGCGACGACATCCTCGAGACCTTCTTCCTCAACCTGTTCTTCGGTGGCCATACCAAGGCCATGCCGCCGAAGCTGGTCAGCGATGACGGTGAGCATGTCGTGATCCGGCCGCTGGCCTACTGCACCGAGGCCGACATCGCCCGCTTTGCGAGGACGATGGCGTTCCCGATCATTCCGTGCAATCTGTGCGGTTCGCAGGAGAACGCACAGCGGCGTCAGATCAAGAACATGCTGCAGGAGTGGGGGCGGCTGCATCCGGGGCGCATCGAATCGATCTTCACTGCGCTGCGCCAGGTCGTACCCTCTCACCTGATGGACGAAAAGCTTTTCGATTTCAAGGGCCTGACGCGTGACACCGCCGTCCCGGAAGGCGACACCGCCTTCGACCCCCCGGAGCTGCCGACACGCCCCATCGGCGGCCTTGATATCCGCATCAAGCCGGACCAATCGTAAGCCAATGCAAGCGCGTTGCGATTGCGCGGATATTTGATCATCATGACCACGGTCACAGCCGGAACGGCACTCGGAACCGGGTGACAACCCGATCATGGACGCAAGCATGTCTTCCTGCATTCTCATGGCCCAGTTGCTGGGCGGACCCGCGCAAACCAGCGCAACATCGAGCGCCGACGCGCGGCACGCCCTGGACCGTGCGCGAAACCGCATGAAGCTTGCCCTTGAAGCGCGTGGCGGCCGCCTGCAGGACACCGGGCAGGATGGCATCTGTGCCGACTTCGACTCCGTGGATGCCGCCGCGCTGGCTGCCTGCGAGATGATCGAGCGCGTGTGCCAGCTGCCGCCGTCGGCCGGCACCCGCTTCGGCGTGCGTGCCGCCATCCACGTCGCCGACGACCTCGAGTCGGCGGTTTCCGAAGCCGGGCGGTTGACCGCCTTGGCCCGCCCCGCCGAGACGCTGCTCAGCGCGCCCGCCGCCGCGCTGCTGAAGCCTTCCACCCGCCAGTTCGCACGCGCGACTCCGCTCGAGGACGCAAACCGCGGCGAGGACCTGGTGGCGCTGCTGCGCCATGCCGGCCTGGCGGACACGGCAGAATCGCCGGTGCGCAGCTCGCCAAGACTGCGCTTGCAGCACCAGGGGCGCACGCTGTTCGTCGATGCCAGCCGGCCCAGCCTGATGCTTGGGCGGGAGCAGGACAATGATCTGATACTGGAGGACCGACGCGCCTCGCGCCGCCATGCGCGCATCGATTTCCGTGACGATCGCTTCTCGCTGACGGACCACAGCAGCAACGGTTCATGGCTGGCCATCAGCGGCGGAAACGTCATCCACATCAAGGGAGAGGCGGCCGAACTGCCTCAGCAGGGGCGCATCGGCCTCGGCGCACCGACCGATGAAGGCGAAATCAACCTGATCGATTTCGACATTCACTGAGCCGGACGCCTCGAGACATGCACGGCGCACTCACGGGTGCGCCGTTTTTGTTCCTGAAAATCAATACCCTGTGGACAGCATGGCTTTGATCCGGGCGCTTGATGCAGCGCAGTAAGCTACAATTCATGCCCTGCACCACCGTTTCTGCACATCCCACACCATGACCCAGCGCCTGCGCGAGATCCCGTACAACTACACCTCGTTCTCCGACCGGGAGATCGTCATCCGCCTGCTCGGTGCCGAGGCCTGGGAAATCCTCGACAGCCTGCGCTCCGAACGCATCACCGGCCGTTCGGCACGCATGCTCTACGAAGTGCTCGGCGACATCTGGGTGGTGCAGCGCAACCCCTATCTGCAGGATGACCTGCTGGCCAGTCGCGAGCGGCGTGAGGCGCTGGTCGGAGCCATGCACCACCGGCTGCGCGAGGTCGAGAAGCGCCGCCAGGAGAGCTCGGCCGACGACCCCGATCGCAGCGCCAAGGTCGCCAGGCTGGTCAATGCTGCGGAAGACACGGTGGAGCGCTTCGCGCGCTTCTTCGACGACACTGCCGCACTCAGGAAGCGCGTCGGCAAGGTCCTGGCGCGTCACACCCGGCGCGACAACATCTGCTTCGACGGCCACGCGCGCGTTTCGCATGTCACCGACGCGACCGACTGGCGCGTCGAGTACCCCTTCGTCGTGCTCTATCCGGACACCGAAGAGGAAATGGCGTCGCTGGTGCGTGACTGCATCGAGCTCGGCCTGACCATCATTCCGCGCGGCGGCGGCACCGGCTACACCGGCGGTGCGATTCCGCTCGACGCCAGGTCGGTGGTCATCAACACCGAGAAGCTCATCACCCTCGGTCCGGTCGAGGAAATGACGCTGCCGGGTCTGGACACCCCGGTGCCGACCATCCGCACCGGCGCCGGCGTGGTCACTGCACGCGTGGCCGAGGCGGCCAGCGCCGCCGGGCGCGTGTTCGCGGTCGACCCGACATCGGCCGAGGCATCCTGCATCGGCGGCAACATCGCGATGAACGCCGGCGGCAAGAAGGCCGTGCTGTGGGGCACGGCGCTCGACAACCTGGCGTGGTGGAAGATGGTCACGCCCGACGGCAACTGGCTGGAGGTCGAGCGTCTCAACCACAATCTGGGCAAGATCCACGAGCAGGAGACGGTCGAGTTCCGCCTGCGCCGCTTCGACCCGAGCGGGCGCACGCAGTTGTCCGAAGAGATCATCGCCATGCCCGGCGCGAACTGCCGCAAGACCGGCCTGGGCAAGGACGTCACCGACAAGTTCCTCGGTGGCGTGCCGGGAGTGCAGAAGGAAGGCACGGACGGTCTGATCGTCGCCGCACGCTCGGTGCTGCACAGGATG
>JBFHJY010000090.1:0-8136 GCA_041595655.1 Azoarcus sp. | reverse complement strand
GGCGTGCCGGCACCGGTGATCCGTGAGGCGCGGCGCCGTCTGCGCGCACTGGAGAACCGCGAGATCGGCACCGGCCCGCAGCCGGACCTCTTCGCCGCGCTACCCGACGACGAGCCCGTGGCTCTGTCCCACCCTGCGCTGACGGCGCTCGAAGAGATCGACCCTGACAGCCTGACCCCGCGCGATGCGCTGGAACGGCTCTACCTGCTCAAGCGCATGCTCTGAAACCGTGGCAACCGAAATAGACGTGAGCGAAGAAGCCGGCGTGCGCTATCTGCACTTCGGTTCCGACTGGATTCAGGGGGCCATGCGCCTGCAGGACCCCACCGCGCTGGAGTTGCAGTACACGCGCGAAATGATGGCCGGCCTGCTGCTGCGCGACGATGTCTGGCCGCGCACTGCGCTGGCCATCGGCCTGGGTGCGGCCTCGATCACCAAGTTCATCCACCACCATTGCCCGCAGACGCGACTCAACGTGGTCGAGATCGAACCGCGCGTGGTGGCCGCCGCACGCCATTTCTTCGAACTGCCCGAGCCCGACCTGCGGCTGACGGTGGAGATCGGCGATGGCGCGGATTACATCCAGCGCGGCGAACGGCGCTTCGACTACATTCTGGTGGATGGCTACGACGCCAAGGCGCGCAGCGGCGCGCTGGACACGCCGGCCTTCTATTCGGCCGTGAAGGCGCGACTGAGCCCAAGTGGGCTGATGGCGGTGAATCTGTTCGGCAGCGCGCGTGGCTTCAATGCCAGTCTGGCCCGCATCTGCGACACCTTCGGTGATCGTGTGCTGGCCTTTCCTTCTTGCGACAGCGGCAACGTCATCGTGTTTGCAGCGGTCGGCGAGCCGATCGAACTGCCGCTGAGCGACATGCGCGAACGCGCACGCGCACTGAAATCCCGCACCGGGCTGGACCTGCTGCCGACCGTCCCGCGGCTGGAGCAGGCCGGTCAGGTGCCGGGCGGGACACTGATGCTCTGACTGAGGATGGCAGGCGGTGCTGCGCGTACCTGCCAAACAGAATCAGCCAATCACGAGTCCAGCGCGCACCTGAAGGCTGATCCCGGCACCATGTCTGACGCCAAACGCCAGGTGCGCTGCGCTTACCCGCCCTGCGTCCCGTCGCTTGGCGCCCACAGGCAACGCCCGCCTGCAGCCTTGGCAACTTCCGCCAGCACGCGTTGATGCGCTTCCAGCTCTGCGGCGTCGGCGCGGATCACCTTGAGCGGCGGGCGTTCAGCGAGCACTGCGCCTGAATCGGTCGTGTGAGCCGGGGCGGAATCGTCGAGACCGATGATCAGGCTTTCCTGGCCGCGCGTCATGGCCAGATAGACTTCGGCCAGGATCTCCGCATCGAGCAGCGCGCCGTGCAGCGTGCGGTGGCCATTGTCGATCTGGTAACGGTCGCACAGCGCATCCAGCGAGGCCTTCTTGCCGGGGTTCTGCTCCTTGGCCATGCGCAGGGTGTCGATCACGCCGGCACAGACCTCGGCGAGCTTCTGGCGACCGAGGCGGGACAGCTCATGGTCGAGAAAGCCGACGTCGAAGGGCGCGTTGTGGATGACCAGTTCGGCATCCCGCACGAAGGCCTCGAACTCATCGGCGATGTCGGAAAACTTCGGCTTGTCTGCAAGAAAGTCGAGACTGATGCCATGCACGGCCTCTGCCTCGGCGTCGATTTCGCGCTCCGGGTTCAGGTACACATGGTAGTGCCGACCGGTGAGGCTGCGATTGATCATTTCCACGCAGCCGATCTCGATCACCCGGTGGCCGTTACGCCAGTCCAGACCCGTAGTTTCGGTGTCGAGCAGAACCTGTCTCATGTGGGGTCTCCGTCAGTGGCTACGCGCTGCTTCGACGCCGCGTCGGGCCAGTTCGTCGGCGCGTTCGTTCTCGACATGGCCGGCGTGCCCCTTGACCCAGATCCACTGAATGCTGTGTCCGCTTGCCGCGCGATCCAGTTCCTGCCAGAGGTCGGCATTCTTCACGGGCTGTTTTGCGGCCGTTTTCCAGCCGCGTGCCTTCCAGCCGTGAATCCACTCGGAGATGCCCTTCTGCACGTACTGACTGTCGGTGTGCACACGCGCCGAAACCGGACGCTTGAGCAGTTCCAGCGCGCGGATCACCGCCAGCAGTTCCATGCGGTTGTTGGTGGTGTGGGCCTCGCCGCCCCAGATTTCCTTCTCGTGACCGCCTGCTCGCAGGATCGCGCCCCAGCCACCGGGACCCGGATTTCCGCTGCAAGCGCCGTCGGTGTAGATGTCGACGCTATCCGTCATGCCTTTTCTGTCATGTCCTGTTCTTCTGTGTCGCGCCGCGACCGCGCGCGATCGGTGCAAACGCTTTGGCCGGCGCAGGCTTGTTGCGCCACTTCGGCGTGATCACACGCATACCCTGCACGCGCTTGATGGCGTGAATCACGAAAATGCCGCCGCATACCGGCCACCAGCGCTTGCCGGACCGCTCCATGAACTGCCAGCGCTCCTGCCATTTCGCCGAAGCGGCCGGCGGCGCATGGCAGCCGAAGGCCGTCACCTCTACTTCGAAGCCGAGCAGTGTAAGCCAGTCGCGCAGGCGCGGGACCGAAAAGTAATGCCCGCGCCAGGGGTAGCCGCCGCGTCCGCGCGAGCACAGCCGGCGCAGGCCGAACAGGCTGAAGGGATTGAAGCCGCTGATGACGACGCTGCCCTCGGGCACCAGCACCCGCTCGAGCTCGCGCAGGATGTGGTGCGGGCTGCGCGCAAACTCCAGCACATGCGGCAGCACCACAAGATCGAGGCTGGAGGTCGCAAACGGCAGTTCGAGCGGGTCGGCACGGACCGCAGCCGGAACATCCCGGTCGCAGGCAAAACGATGGGCGATGCGGTTGGCGCGCAGCAGGTCGTACATTGGCAGGCCGACCTGCAATGCGTTATAACCGAACACATCCGCGACCACGGTGTCGATGCATTCCTGCTCGCGTGCGAGCACGTAGGCACCCTGGGCTCCCGCGAACCAATCCGACAGGCTTGCATTGGACGACATGAATTTTCCTGCTTCCGATGGCGGCGAACTCGCCGTCACTCCCCTTCCCGCCTTCAACGACAATTACATCTGGATCCTGCGTCGCGGCAGCAAGGCAGTCGTCGTCGATCCCGGTGACGCGCAGCCGGTCGAGACTTTCCTGGCGCGGGAAGGCCTTGACCTTACCGCAATTCTCATCACCCATCATCATGCCGATCACACCGGCGGCATTGGCGCACTGACAGCGCAACGCGACATCCCCGTCTACGGGCCTGCCGCGGCCGGCATCACCGGGGTGAACCGGGGCGTGGCCGACGGGGACCGGGTCGCGTTGCCGGCGCTGGAACTGAACTTCGAAGTGCTTGAGGTGCCCGGCCACACGGCAACCCATATCGCCTTTCTCGGAGGGGGCATGCTGTTTCCGGGCGATACGCTGTTCTGTGCCGGTTGTGGGCGCCTGCTGGGTGGCACGGCCGCGCAGCTGCATGACTCGCTCCGCCGCCTCGGACAGCTGCCGGGTGAGACGCGCGTGTACAGCACGCACGAATACACCCTGGACAACCTGAAGTTTGCGGCGGCAGCCGAACCCGACAACGCCGAGCGCGACGCCTGGCGCATCGAGTGCGAACGGCTGCGCGCTCAGGGGCAGCCCACGCTGCCCAGCACCATCGCGCGCGAACGCGCCATCAACCCGTTTCTGAGAACCGAACAGCCGTCCTTGATGGATGCAGTGACCCGGCACGAGGGGCGGCGACCGGCTGATGGCGCAGATTGCTTCAGACTTCTGCGTGCATGGAAGGACGTGTTCTGAACGACCCTGCAGGATGGACTTGCGGGATGCCTCGAGCGCAGCGAAATTCAGACTGCCGGTACGACCTGGTTACGGCCAGCGTCCTTCGCCTTGTAGAGCGCTTCATCCGCGTTTGTAACGAGGATCTGGTATCCGCTGTCGTTACCGCGCCTGGGTAATGCGGTCGTGACACCGATACTGACCGACAGGAACGGCGACACTTTGGAGAATTCGTGCGGAATGCCGGCTTCGCGCACTGCGGTGATCAGATTTTCGGCGACTGCAGCCGCACCTGTTGCATCCGTCTCGGGCAGGATCACTGCGAACTCTTCCCCACCATAGCGGGCCAGCAGATCGGAGGGGCGACGCAAGGACGATTCGAGCAGGGAGGCAAGGTCGCGCAGACATTCATCGCCGGCAACATGCCCGTAGCCGTCGTTGAACTGCTTGAATTCATCGATATCGATGAGCAACAGGGACAGAGGGTGACTGCCCCGTATTGCGCGCCGCCATTCGTGTCGAAGGGTTTCATCGAAACGACGGCGGTTGGCCACCCCCGTCAGGGCGTCAATGGCATTGATCCGTTCCAGCTCACGGTTGGCCAGATCAAGCTTGCGCGTCAGCTGTACCAGTGTGCTGCGCATCGTCACGATGCGGCGCATGGCGTCGATTTTTGCTCGCAGGACGATCTCGGAAACCGGCTTGGTCAGGTAATCGTCGCCGCCGGCCTCGATCCCTCGCGCCAGATCCTCGTCATTCGCGCGTGCCGAGATGAAGATGATCGGGGTCCATTCGACGCCCTGCTCACTCTGGCGGATACGGTGGGCAAGTTCGTAGCCGTCCATGTCGGGCATGATCACGTCGAGCAGCAACAGATCGGGCTGCTCTCTGTGGAAGGCTTCCAACCCTTTCTCGCCATTGCGCGCCCAGACCGTTTCCAGGCCCATCTTGCCCAGCATTTGACGGATCTGGGTGGCACTTGTGACGGAGTCCTCCACTACGAGTACTTTCATCCGGTGCATTCATCCATGTGGCCGGTTTGCCCGACGGCGGCGAATTGTGGCACACCCGTTGATGCATACTTTCCGAGTCGAGCGCGGTCGTGACAAAAACCACGGAACATGAACCCGAAAGCTGAAATCCTCCTCTCAAGACAACAAAAAAGCCGCGAAAGCGGCTTTTTTTGATTGCTCAGCAACTGTCAGTGATGATGACCGCCGGGGCCGTGCACATGGCCGTGCGACATCTCTTCCGGGGTCGCTGCACGCACGTCGGAAACCTTGCCGTCGAACACCAGCGACATGCCGGCCAGCGGGTGGTTGCCGTCGACCACCACCTTGCCGTCCTGGATGTCGGTGATGCGATAGACCATGTCCTCCTCGCCGTCGTCACCGACGCGCTCGAAGGCCATGCCGACCTCGATGTTCTCGGGGAACTGGTCCACGCCCTCGATCATGACGAGCTCCTCGTCGTAGTCGCCAAAGGCGTCTTCCGGCTGCAGCTTGAGGGTGAAGCTGTCACCGACCTTCTTGCCGTGCAGCGCTTCCTCGATGGCCGGGAAGATGCCGTCGTAGCCGCCATGCAGGTACACCAGCGGGTTCTTGCCGTCGTCGATGAGGTTGCCGTCGCTGTCGGTGACCTTGTAGTCCAGCGTGACGACGGTGTTCTTGATGATTTGCATGTGCGGGTTCCGTTCAGAGTTTGCTGAGGGTTTGCAGGACTTCCGCGACATGGCCGCCTGGTGCGACTTTTCGGAAGATGTGGCGGATGACGCCCTGCTTGTCGATGATGAAGCTTGTCCGTGTCACGCCGGTACGGACAATACCGTCGACCGTACGCGACTCCCATACACCGTAGCGTCTGCAGATCTCGATGTCCTCGTCGGACAGCAGGCGCACCGACAGACCATGCAGGTCGCGGAACTCGGCGTGCGTCAGGCAATCGTCCGGGCTGACGCCGACCACGCTGCAGTCATGGCGCTCGAAATCATCCACGTGATCGCTGAAATCGATCGCCTGACGGATACAGCCAGGCGTATTGTCGTGTGGATAGAAATACAGCACCACATTGCGTTTGCCGCGCATGGCTTCGAGATCGAAGACTTCCATGTCGGCATCGGGCAGGATGAAATCGGGAGCCCGATCACCGACACGCAGCGCCCGATCCTCCTGACGTGGCCGGGATTCTAGCCCGGAACGGGGACGAACTCCAGATAAACGGGCGACTGCTTGGACTGGCATTCTGGCCTCCTCCGGCCCTGATTCGTGCCAGGGCGTGACCCAGGGTGGCAAACAGGAACACGCCCTAAGAGATAGTCCAGCATCCTCCTTTGCTCAAGTACGGAAGGCCTGCAGACAAGCCTTGCATCACAGCCCGGACTGTTTAAAATTACAGTCCACCGCAACTCTTCGAGACAGGCCTCCGCATGCCCTCTTCCGACCGCGCGCTGACTGCTCGGCAACAGGAAATCCTCGACTTCATCCGTGAATCGGTCAGTACCAGCGGACGTCCGCCGACCCGTGCCGAATTGTGCACGGCCTTCGGTTTCCGCTCGCCCAATGCCGCCGAAACACATCTGCGCGCACTGGCCGCCAAGGGCGCCATCGTGCTGGAAGAAGGCCGGGCGCGCGGCATCCGTCTGACCGAAGGTGCAGGCCTGCCGTTGATCGGCCGCGTTGCTGCCGGCTCTCCACTGCTCGCAGTCGAGCACGTCGAATCACGTCACGCCATCGATCCCGCGCTGTTTTCGCCGCGTGCCGACTACCTGCTGCGCGTGCGCGGCATGAGCATGCGCGACGCCGGCATCCTCGACGGCGACCTGCTCGTCGTGCACGCAACGCCCGAGGCGCGTGGAGGCCAGATCGTGGTCGCGCGCGTGCACGACGAGGTCACGGTCAAGACCTTCCGCCGCCGCGGCGCCATCGTTCAGCTGTTGCCGGCCAACCCGGAGTTCGAGCCCATCGTCGTCGACACCCGACGCGATCCGCTGGCCATCGAAGGCGTGGTGGTCGGCCTGATCCGCAACGGGCAGCCGGCCTGACAAGGCATATGGCATGTCGGCCGTCCTGCATGCCCTGCCCGCCGGTCTGGTGTGGACCGGCGAGCACTTTGCCCGCCCCGCCGCTGCCGGCCTGCCGAGCGGTTTTGCCGCGCTGGATGCCCAGTTGCCGGGCGGCGGCTGGCCACGCGGCAGCATCACCGAACTGCTGCTCGACGCCCCCGGGATCGGTGAGGTGGAATTGCTGCTGCCGCTGCTCGCAGCGGCTACCGAACCGTCGCTGAACCTTTGGGTGGCACCCCCCTGGCTGCCGTATGCCCCGGCCCTGGCGGCGCGCGGCATCACGCCTGAACGCATGCTGGTGGTCCGACCCGAAACGCGCGCCGCCACCTTGTGGGCCACACGCCAGGCACTGGCCTCGACCGCCTGTCATGCCGTACTGGCCTGGCTCGACCGGCCGGACATGGCCGCGCTGCGTCGTCTGCAGCTCGCCTCCGAGGATTCCGGCACGCCGCTGTTCCTGTTCCGTCCGCTCAGCGCCGCCCGACAGCCTTCACCAGCCGGCCTGCGGCTGCAGCTGTCGGCCGCAGCGCAGGGCTTGCGCGTGGACATCCTCAAGCGGCGCGGCCCGACTGTCGCAGAGCCTGTATTCCTGACGCTCAGGCACCCCTGGAGAACCCCTCACGATGCTGTGGATCGCCCTCACCTGCCCCGACCTGCCTCTGCAGGTGTTCACGCGCGGCGCACCTGACGATGCTGCACTGGCGGTCGTCGACTGCGCAACATCGCCGGCGCGTCTCATTGCAGTCAGTTCAGGCGCGCAGGCACAGAACGTGCGTCCGGGCGAGCGCCTGTCCGTCGTCCGGGCGCTGGCGCCTGATCTGCTGCTGCGCGAGCGCAACCCGGCACTCGAGGCCGCCACCCTGCAGGAACTGGCCGCTTGGGCAGGGCGCTTCACGCCGGCCGTCACGCTCGTGCCTCCACATACCTTGTTGCTGGAAGTCTCGGGCAGCCTGCGGCTGTTCGGCGGGCTGGAGCGGCTGCTCGGCGAACTGCGCACCGACCTGGCTGAACTGGGGCTCAGCGCAGACCTTGCCACAGCACCGACACCGCTCGCCGCGCACTGGCTGGCATGGGCACGACCCGGCACTCTGCTGAGTGCCACACCCGGCTGGCAGGCCGCCCTCGACACGCTGCCGCTAGCCGTCATCCGTACCGGCACAGAGGTCTCGTCCGCCACACTGGAACTGCTCACCAGCATCGGTCTGCGCACGCTGGGACAGGCGCGCCGCCTGCCGCGCGAAGGTCTGGCGCGCCGTCAGGCCAAGGCCTTGCTGCAGGCGC
>JBFHJY010000089.1:0-8180 GCA_041595655.1 Azoarcus sp. | reverse complement strand
CCGTCGAACTGCCAGACCATGTACTGATCCCCGGCCTGGTCAACGCCCACACCCACGCCGCAATGAGTCTGATGCGCGGCATTGCGGACGACCTGCCGCTGATGCGCTGGCTGAAGGAAGCCATCTGGCCGACCGAAGACCGGCACGTCAACGGAGCCTTCGTGCGCGACGGCAGTCTGCTCGCTGCAACCGAAATGCTCAGCGGCGGGATCACCACCTGCAATGAAATGTATTTCTACCCCGATGCAGCTGCGGAAGCCTTTGACGAGGTAGGCATACGCGCAGTCATCGGCGTCACGGTCATCGATTTCCCGACACCCTATGCGGCAAATGCCGACGAGTATTTCCGCAAGGGCCTGGCGGCACGGGATCGCTGGCTGCACCACCCGCGCCTGTCATTCAACATTGCCCCGCACGCTCCCTACACCGTTTCGAACGACACCCTCACCCGCGCTGCGAGTCTGGCGGCTGAACTCGACTGCGGACTGCACATGCACGTCCACGAAACCGCGCATGAGGTCGTCGAATCACTGGAGCGGTACCGCATGCGCCCGATCACTCGGCTCGCAGAGCTGGGGCTTCTCGGCAAGAACTTCATCGGCGTCCATGCAATACACCTCGACGACACAGACATCGAACAACTTGCACGCAATGCCTGCTCGATCGTGCACTGCCCCACATCCAACATGAAACTCGCCAGCGGCATCGCGCCACTCGACACCATGATGCACGCGGGAATCAACTGCGCGCTCGGCACGGATGGCGCTGCCAGCAACAATCGTCTCGACATGTTTCAGGAAATGCGCCACGCTGCATTACTCGCCAAAGTTCATTCCGGCGACGCAGGCGTCATTCCGGCAAGGACTGCCTTGCGCATGGCAACATTGAACGGTGCCACTGCCCTCGGCCTCGGCGATTTGACGGGTTCCATCGAGAAGGGGAAATATGCCGACCTGTGCGCAATCAGTCTGGCCAATGTCGCAACGCAACCCTGCTACGACCCACTTTCCCATCTTGTATACGCAGCCGGGCGAGAGCACGTCACACATGTATGGGTCAATGGAGAATGCCGTGTTGGAAATGCGACACAATTGCTGCAAGGAAGCAACAGGAAATTGATGGCGACCGCGACAACGTGGCAAAGTAGGCTAAAATCGTAACCGCGCTGGACGATCGCTTGGAGCCTAGCGATTGACGATTTCGTTTTACAACCCTCAATAATACGGACGACACAAAAATGAGCATTCAACTCAAAGGAAAGATGCTTGGGCTGGCTGCGATCGCCGCGATCGGCATGACCGCCACTTCGGCAACCGCCCAGGACACCGTGATCTCCTACACCACCGATGACAAGGGCGTCGTTCCCTACCTCATCGACAGCCGCAAAGCCGTTGCCACCAGCGGCACGGGCCTGTGCTGGCGCACCGGCTACTGGACGCCGGCCGCTGCTCAGACCGCTTTCGCCGGCAACTTCCCGGTCGCCTGCGAGTGCGATCCGGACGTCGTCCCGGCTGCAGACTGCAAGCCGCCGGCACAACCCGCCGCTCCGGTTGCAAGCGCCGAGAAGATCAAGCTGTCGGCTGACGCCCTGTTCGATTTCGACAGCGCCAACCTGCGTCCGGCCGGCCGCACTGCGCTGGACGAACTCGCCGCCAAGGCTGGCGCGCTGAACCTGGAAGTGATCCTTGCTGTCGGCCACACCGACCGCATCGGCTCCGACAGCTACAACAAGAACCTGTCCGATCGCCGCGCTTCCGCCGTCAAAAACTACCTCGTCTCCAAGGGCGTCGATGCCAACCGCATCTACACCGAAGGCAAGGGCGAAACCCAGCCGGTGACCGGCACCCAGTGTGACGGCGTCAAGGGCCGCACCGCGCTGATCTCCTGCCTGCAGCCGGATCGCCGCGTCGAAGTGGAAGTGATCGGCACCAAGTAAGCCGTATGCTGTCACACGGCTAGCCGTGCAAAGCCCTGCTCCGGCAGGGCTTTTTTTCGACCATTTGAAATGTGAAGGACTATTGATGAGTGCGAATGCCGACCCCGCCGAACTGCAGAAATTCAGCGAACTCGCTCACCGCTGGTGGGATCCCGGCTCCGAGTTCAAGCCACTACACGAGATCAACCCGCTGCGTCTGGACTGGATCGATTCGAAGGCCTCGCTCCCCGGCAAGAAGGTCCTCGACGTCGGTTGCGGCGGAGGCATTCTCGCCGAGAGCATGGCAGCCCGCGGCGCCACGGTGACCGGCATCGACCTTTCCGACAAGGCGCTGGGCGTAGCCAGACTGCATCTTTTCGAGAGCGGTCAGGACGTGGATTACCAGCTCGTCAGCGCCGAGGACCTCGCCGCACGCCAGCCTGCCGCTTTCGATGTCGTGACCTGCATGGAGATGCTCGAGCACGTACCCGACCCCGCAAGCACCATTGCCGCCTGCAGCCGGCTCGTAAAACCGGGGGGCCATGTCTTTTTCTCGACACTCAACCGCAACCCGAAGTCCTATCTCTTCGCCATCATCGGCGCTGAATACATCCTCAATCTGCTGCCGCGCGGCACGCACGAATACGCTCGCTTCATCAAACCGTCCGAGCTTGCGCGCGACTGTCGCCACGCCGGCCTGGAAGTGGACGAACTCATCGGCATGAGCTACAACCCGCTCTCCCGCGTGTATTCCCTCGGCCGCGACACCGGGGTCAACTATCTGATGCACACACGCCGTCATGCCTGAAGGCATCCTTTTCGACCTCGACGGCACGCTGGCCGACACCGCCCCCGATCTCGCGGCTGCCATCAACCGCGTAAGAAACGACTTCGGCCTTGCTGCGCTGCCACTGGAAGATCTGCGCCCCCACGTATCATCCGGCGCACGCGGCATGCTGCGCGCCGCGTTCAACCTGACGCCGGAAGATGCACGCTATGCCGAGTTGGCGGACGCCTTCCTCACCCACTACGCCGCCGCCCTTTGCGTCCGGACGCGCCTCTTCGACGGCATGCCCGAACTTCTCGACACGCTCGACGCCACCGGTGTCGCCTGGGGCATCGTAACCAACAAGCAAAGCCGCTTCACCGAACCACTCATCCAGGCATTGCAACTGAACGATCGCGCCCGCTGTGTCATCAGCGGCGACTCCGCAGCAAGGCCCAAACCCGCTCCGGACTCGCTCCTGCTGGCCTGCGAGCGCCTGGGAATCAATCCACAATCCTGCCTTTATGTCGGCGACGACCCGCGCGACGTCACCGCCGGAAGGGCCGCTGGCATGTACACCGTAGCCGTTCGCTACGGCTACCTCGGCGTGGACACTCCGATCGAAAGCTGGGGCGCAGATTCAATCGTCAACAGCCCGCAGGAACTTCTTGTCGTGGCGGGACTCGAAGCTTGCGTCCGTGATAGCATGGGGACTTGAAATTGGTCCGGTAGGCTCCATATACCGGACAGACTCCTGGGGCCGACCTGGCTTCGACGTGGGTCGCGAAGCAGTGCAGTGCATACCGAGGACCAGAGCACCTCGTAAATCCATCTGGAAACAAACAAACGCCAACGACGAGCGTTTCGCTCTAGCCGCTTAATCCCGGTTAGCGCTGCACCGGCAGGTCTCTGGGCCGGGTGGTCTTAGCGCAAGCTGAGCCGCTGCAGTGTCATTTACAGAGAATCGCGAGCAGGGCCGGGTTACTTGGCCCCGCAGCTAAAAGTAAGGTAACTCGCCCCTTCCCGGCCTGCCGATCGGCTAAGGCGGGGGTCAAATCCAAATAGGTCGGCTAAGTATGTAGATCTGTCTGTAGAGGGCTTGCGGACGGGGGTTCGATTCCCCCCGGCTCCACCAACATCAAGTCCGGATGTGTCCGGCAAAGGCCAGAAACCTCAGCTTTCAAGCGGGTTCTGGCTTTTTTTTTCGTCTGGAGCACACCGATCGGGGTCATTAGCGCAACTGTTGCGACGACTGTCTGGATCAACAAGACCGCCAGCAACAGAATCTTGACTCCTTCAACAGACACAACGGAGCAGCAAGGGATGAAGATCAAGATTGGCGGGTTCGTGCTGGAGGTGGGCGTCTGGATGTTGTACGTCCGCGTCCCGGCGATTGGGGAGCTATGTTGGACGCCTCAGCTTGGGGTAACCGCTAACCGCTGAGGGGGTAGTGGTAACTTCGTGTGGTATATAAGAAAAACGCCATATTTCATAAGCCATTGAATGGAATCAGAAATATGGATTTTTCTCACAACTGGCGGAGACGGAGGGATTCGAACCCTCGAGACAGGTTTTGCCCGTCTGCTCCCTTAGCAGGGGAGTGCCTTCGACCTCTCGGCCACGTCTCCTTGAACAGGAGGCGCGATCATAGCGATTCCGCGCGCCCCGGTCAAACCGCAAACCGGCTTCAGTCCTTGTCCAGACCGAATGCCTTGTGCAGCACACGGGCGGCCAGCTCGAGGTATTTCTCCTCGATGACCACGGCGATCTTGATCTCCGAGGTGGAAATCATCTGGATGTTGATGCGCTCGTTGGCGAGCGTCTCGAACACCTTGGACGCGACACCCGGATGCGAGCGCATGCCGACGCCGACCACAGAGATCTTGGCCATGGTGTCGTCGATCTCGATGGCCTTGGCGTTGAACTGCGACATGTTGTCGTCAAGCGCCTTCCTGGCCTTGGCCAGATCACCACGGGCGACGGTGAAGGAAAAGTCGGTGGCGCCGGCGTGACCGACGTTCTGCACGATCATGTCGACGTCGATGTTGGCATCGGCAATCGGGCCGAGAATCTTGTAAGCGATGCCCGGCACGTCGGGCGCGCCGACCACGGTGATCTTGGCTTCGTCGCGGCTGAACGCGATGCCGGTGATGACGGGTTGTTCCATTTGGTTCTCTTCCTCAACGGTAATGAGCGTGCCTTCCCCTTCTTCTTCGAAGCTCGACAGCACGCGCAGCTTGACCTTGTACTTGCCAGCGAACTCGACCGAACGGATCTGCAGGACCTTGGAGCCCTGGCTGGCCAGTTCGAGCATTTCCTCGAAGGTGATGGTGTCGAGCTTGCGCGCCTTGGGCACCACCCGCGGGTCAGTGGTATAGACACCATCGACGTCGGTGTAGATCTGGCACTCGTCGGCCTTCAGCGCGGCCGCGAGCGCGACACCCGTGGTATCCGACCCGCCACGCCCCAGCGTGGTGATGTTGCCGAACTCGTCCACTCCCTGGAAGCCCGCCACGACAACCACCGAACCTTCGCCCAGATCCTTGTGGATCGGCGCATCGCTGATCTCGAGAATACGAGCCTTGGTGTGCTCCGAGTCGGTCAGGATGCGCACCTGCCCACCGGTATAACTCTTGGCTTTGACCCCCATGTCGTTGAGGGCCATGCACAGCAGACCGATGGTGACCTGCTCGCCGGTAGACACCACCACGTCAAGCTCACGCGGCGTCGGGTTGGAGGAGACTTCCTTGGTCAGTGCGATCAGTCGGTTGGTCTCACCGCTCATCGCGGAAACGACCACCACGACCTGGTCGCCGCGCTCACGGAATTTCGCGATACGCCGGGCGACGTTGCGGATGCGCTCGGGCGAGCCCACCGAAGTACCGCCGTATTTCTGAACGATCAGAGCCATTGCGAAGTTCAACCTGCAGAAACGAAAGTTTCTGATTTTACCCGTCTTCCGGAACAAATTGCAGCCCGCTGACTCTGAGATGGCAGCCTGTGCAAACCCGAATATGTATTGCGGGCACCCATATCAGTTAGCGCTTGTATGTTAAACGAATGAGAACTATACTGACATGTCACTATGACCTTAGTAGTAGTTCACATGTCGGCCGCGTAAGCGGTTTCGCATCCACCGAGACCTCAGAGGAAACGGACATGAAAACCACCGACAAACTCGACGTGCGTGAAATCCGTCGCAAGCTCGGCATGAACCAATCGCAGTTCTGGTCCAAGATCGGCGTGACTCAGAGCGGCGGCTCACGCTATGAAAGCGGTCGCAACATTCCCCGCCCGGTTCAGGCCCTGCTGCGTCTGGTCCACATCGAGCAGATCGACATCAACAAGATCCGCAAGGAAGATGTCGAAGTCGCCGAATACCTGAAATCGAGCGACCCGGACACCTACAAGACACTGAAGAAAGAAGCGCGCGCGGCCCGCAAGGAAAAATCCGCCCGCTGATCAGCACATGGCTTGCCCCGTGGCCCGCGCCGTGTGACGGAGCGGGCCACTTCTCGTTTACCGGTGCGCCGTCGCCCGGCATCGGGCGCGATGCTATACTCCACAGCCTTTCGCACGGACCCGCGCAGCATGCGCATCACCCGCAAACTCGAATTTGACGCTGGCCACCGCATCCCGGATCACGCCAGCCAGTGCAGACACCTGCACGGCCACCGCTATGTGCTCGAAGTCACGCTCTGCGGCGACATCGTGCGCGCCGAAGGCAAAGCCGTGAATGGCATGGTGATGGACTTTGCCGACGTAAAGCGCATTGCCATGGAGCACGTGGTAAACGTCTGGGACCATGCCTTTCTGGCCTGGCGGAGCGACACCGTGGTCACCGACTTCCTCGCCTCCATGCCAGACCACAAGACCGTGCTCCTCGATGTCGTGCCGACTGCCGAAAACCTCGCAGAGGAAGCCTTCCGCATCCTCGACCCGCAATATCGCGACATCTATGGCACTCACCTGCACCTGGAACGTGTGCGGCTGTACGAAACGCCCAACTGCTGGGCCGACGCACTGCGCAGCGATCTCACTCCCTGACGCAAGGCGCGAAGCGCGCACCAAAAAAAAAGCCCGCCTGAGCGGGCTTTTTTGCGCTCGGCGCAAGCCTCAGAGGGCGTAACGCCGCAAACGCATGGCGAAGTCCTGCAATTGCTGGATACCGCTTTGCTCGGCGCGCGCGATCCAGTCCTGCAGCTGATGCAGAAGCTGCTCGCTGGAGGCGGTGGAGCGCCCCCAGATGGCCGTCAGTTCCTCCCGCATGGACTTGATCGTGGCGAGCGCCTGACTGTTCTGCAGAACACTCTCGAGCTGCGCACGCTCCTTCTCACCCACCTTGCGGGAACTGCCAGACAGGATCATGCGGCGCAGTGCCTTGGGATTGAAGCTCTGACCGCTGGCCGCGGCGATCCGCTCGAGCTCTTCGGCACAAGTGTCGCGCAGCGAGCGCACATAACGGGTCATCACGTCGTAACGATGGGTGATCACTGCCTGCAGCGTCTCATGGTCGGCGACGCTCTTGGCCTCGGTGAATCGGGGCGTCGGGATCACGCGCCGCGCCTTCGCGAGGCCGACGATCTCGAGCAAGCGGATGTACATCCAGCCGATGTCGAACTCATACCACTTCGCCGACAGCTTCGCCGAAGTCGCAAAACTGTGGTGGTTGTTGTGCAGCTCTTCACCGCCGACGATGATGCCCCACGGCACGAGGTTGGTCGAAGCGTCGGTGCAATCGAAATTCCGGTAGCCCCAGAAATGCCCCAGACCGTTGATCACCCCGGCCGCCCAGAACGGAATCCAGATCATCTGTACCGCCCAGATCGTCAGGCCGATGGCGCCGAACAGCACCACGTCGATGATCAGCATCAGACTCACACCCAGCACCGAATGCTTGTAGACGTTGCGCTCCATCCAGTCGTCAGGCGTACCGTGACCGTAGCGCTCCAGCGTCTCGGCATTCTTCGATTCCTCGCGGTACAGCTCGGCGCCTTCCCACAGCACCTTGCGGATGCCCTTGACCTGCGGGCTGTGAGGATCTTCCGCCGTCTCGCACTTGGCGTGGTGCTTGCGGTGGATGGCCGCCCACTCCTTGGTCACCATGCCGGTGGTCAGCCACAACCAGAAACGGAAGAAATGACTCGGAATCGCATGCAGTTCAAGCGCACGATGCGCCTGATGACGATGCAGGAACACCGTGACGGAGACGATGGTCACGTGGGTCAGCGCGAGCGCGACCAGCACGTAACCCCACCAGGGAAGATCGATCAAACCATTGAACATGCGATGAAAATTTCCGGGAGTTGCGATAAGGGAATTCTACGCCATCACCCGAAAATTACCGGGGAATGTGCGCAACGACCGACTGCTTCGGCAATCGTCAGGGCTGTTTGAAAGGCAGGCGGCGCACCGGCGTGGCCTCGGCACGATGCCGTTGCCAGTTGGTGCGATAGGCTTGCGCGACTGCGCAGTTGTCCCGTAGTACGATCACGTTCT
>JBFHJY010000088.1:0-8228 GCA_041595655.1 Azoarcus sp. | reverse complement strand
TTCTGGCCGGAGGGTGCGCGGTAATGGAGAACCTGGCGGATGTCGTGAGCGGCCGCACCCAGGTTCCCGCCTCGGTGGCCAATCCGTTTGCGGGGATGGCGCTTGCGTCCAAGGTGCGCGCCAAGAGTCTGGGCGCGGATGCTCCGGCGCTGATGGTGGCCTGTGGCCTGGCGATGCGGAGGACCGACGCATGATCCGGATCAACCTGCTTCCCTATCGGGAAGCGATCCGCCGCGAGCGCCGGCGGCAGTTCTATGTCGTCTCGGCGCTGATGATCCTGCTCGGCGGTGCCATCGGGCTGGTCGGGCACCTGTTCATGTCCGCCCGCATAGACCACCAGGAATCGAGAAATCGTTTCCTGCAGTCCGAGATTTCCGTTCTCGACAAGGAAATCGCGGAAATTGCCCGGCTGCGCGGCCAGATCGATGCACTCATCGCGCGCAAGCAGGTCATTGAAACCCTGCAGGACGATCGTGTGCAGCCGGTTCATATGTTCAACAACCTCTTGGCCCACATGCCCGACGGGGTCTACCTCCGCAAGCTGACGCAGGCGGGCAGTCGCATCACCGTGCAGGGGCAGGCACAGTCCAATGCTCGGGTTTCCCATCTGATGCGGAGCCTCGACAGCGCCCCGGCAATGTCCGATCCGATCCTGGTCGAGGTCAAATCCGTGGTCGACCAAGGGCGCCGGATGAGTGACTTCACCCTCAGTGTCGGTTTGAAGCGTCCAGAGGAAGAGGCGGCTCAGACCGAGGGGGCGAACTGATCATGGCTGAATCCCGACGCAAGTTCGACCTGAACCGGTACATGGACGATTTCAAGGGGCTGGATCCGAATGATCCGGGCGTGTGGCCTCTTGGGCCTCGAGTGACGGTGTTTGTCGCCCTGCTCGTCGCCACGGTTGCTGCGGTATGGTGGTTCGACTGGCGCAGCCAGGCCGAGACACTCGAAACGGCCCGCACCGAGGAAACCCGGCTGCGTGCCGACTGGGTTGCGAAGAAGCAACAGGCGGTCAACCTCGAGGCCTACCGTCGTCAGCTCGAAGAAACCGACCGGCAGTTCAGCGCCCTGCTGCGCCAGCTGCCGAACAAGGCGGAAATGGACCAGCTGCTGGCCGACATCAACCAGGCCGGGCTGGGGCGTGGTCTGTTGTTCGAGCTGTTCAAGCCGGGCGCTGAAGTGGTGCGTGAATTCCATGCCGAGATGCCGATCGACATCCGCATCGTCGGCGCGTACCACGATCTTGGTGAATTCGTGGCGGATGTGGCGCGGATGCCGCGTATCGTCACCCTCGGCGACATCGGTATCGAGCGTGCGGATGACGGCAGCCTCGGCTTCAAGGCGCGGGCCACCACCTACCGTTATCTCGACGAGAACGAGATTGCCGCGCAACGTGCCGAGCAGAAGCCGAGGCGATGAACATGAAGATTGCGCGTTTTCCCCTGATTGCCCTGCTCCTGCTTGCCGCCGGTTGCGCGGAAGAGGGCGATGATCTGCGGGCGTGGATGAATGACGAGGCCTCGCGCATGGTGGGCCGCATCGAGCCGCTGCCCGAACTCAAGCCCTTCGATGCCGTGCGCTACGAGCAGGGCGGGGTGGTCGATCCCTTCCAGGTCTCGCGCGTGCAGCCGGACATGAAGACCAAGACCGCAGGTGGCCCTGACATGAGCCGCCCGCGTGAGCCGCTGGAAGCCTTCCCGCTGGAGTCGCTTGCGATGGTCGGGACGCTGTTCCAGGGCAGCCGTGCTCATGCCCTTGTGAGCGTTTCCGGGCGGGTGCATCAGGTTGCAGTGGGGAACTACATGGGGCAGGACCACGGCATGATCACGGGAATCACCGAATCCGAAATCACCCTCAACGAGATAGTCGAGGACATGCAAGGCGACTGGGTCGAGCGGACCAGCCGTTTGCTGCTGCAGGAGCGCTAGGAGTCATACGATGAAACAACAAAACATGAAGGCGCTGATCGGTGCATTGGGTCTGGTGATGTTGCCGCTCCTGCCCCTGTCGGGTGCCATGGCGCAAACGACTGCAGTCGATGGGGCCACCCAGTCGGCGGCCAACCAGATTCGTGACTTCGAGGTCGCGGAGCAGGGTGGCACGGTGTATCTGAAGCTGGGATTCGCGCGACCGCTGTCCGAGGTGCCGAAGAGCTTCAGCGTTTCCAATCCGGCGCGCATCGCCTTCGATTTCCCGTCCACGAGCAATGCGCTCGGGCGTGTCCAGCAGACCGTCAATCGCGGTGACCTGCGCAGCGTGAACATCGTCGAGTCCGGCGACCGTACGCGTCTGGTCCTCAATCTGACCCGCATGGCCAGCTACGACGCTCGCATCGAGGGCGATTCTCTGGTGATTGCGATGGTGCCCGGCGCGGCGGCCCAGGCTTCCGCCGCGACGCCGACCCAGGCGCTTGCCAACTTCACCGCCAGCTCCGATGTGCAGGGTGTCGGCAAGAGCGTGCATGACATCAAGTTCAGGCGCGGCGAGAACGGCGAGGGTCGTGTCGTCGTCCAACTCTCCAGTCCCGACACGGGCATCAATGTGGTGCAGCAGGGCAGCAATCTGGTCGTGGAGTTTGCCGATACCGCACTGCCCGAGCACCTTCAGCGTCGTTCCGACGTGGTTGATTTCGGCACGCCGGTCAGTCGCATGCAGGCCCAGATGCAGGGCGGCACGACCAAGCTCGTCGTCACGCCGAACGGCTTGTGGGAGCACAGTGCATACCAGGCGGACAACCAGTTCGTTCTGGAAGTCCGCCGTGTGGTCGAGGACCCGAACCGGCTGGTGCAGCACAGCGGTCGCGACAAGTTTGGCGGCGAGAAGCTGTCGCTGAACTTCCAGGACGTCGAGATCCGTTCCGTGCTTCAGGTGATTGCGGACTTCACCGACTTCAACATCGTCACCAGCGATTCGGTCACGGGTAGCCTGACCCTGCGCCTCAACGACGTGCCGTGGGACCAGGCGCTGGACATCATCCTGCAGGCCAAGGGTCTGGACAAGCGCAAGAACGGCAACGTGATCTGGATCGCGCCGACCGAAGAGCTGGCGTCGCGCGAGCAGCAGCAGCTCGAGGCCCTGGCGCAACGCGGTGATCTCGAGCCGCTGGTCACCGAGAGCTTCCAGATCAACTACCACAACGGTCAGGAGATCTTCGACTTCCTGAAGAGCAAGGATCAGACCGTGTTGTCGCCGCGTGGTAGCGTCGTGGTGGACAAGCGCAGCAACAAGATCTTCGTCACGGATGTGCCTTCGCGTCTCGACGCCCTGCGGCGACTGGTCCAGGAAATCGACGTGGCGCCGCGCCAGGTGCTGATCGAAGCGCGCATCGTCGAGGCCAACAAGGGCTTTTCGCGCGATCTCGGCGTGCGCCTTGGTTTCGGTGATACGCGCAACCCGCAGACACCGGCCCAGATCGCCGGCGGTGCGCGCATCCGCCCCGGCCAGTTCCAGGACGGGCTGCTCACCGGCAATGGCGGAGCGAGCGGCGGGATCACGCCGGTTGCGAACTTCTCGATCCTCAATCTTGCGCTGTTCAATCCGTCGGCAACGCGCTTCCTGAACCTCGAGCTGACGGCGCTGGAGACCGATGCGCGCGGTCGCGTGGTGTCCAGTCCGCGGGTGCTGACGGCCAACCAGAAGGAGGCGACGATCGAGCAGGGCACGGAGGTGCCGTATCTCGAGGAGACCAGTTCCGGCGCGACCAACGTCGAGTTCAAGAAGGCGGTGCTCAGCCTCAAGGTGACGCCGCAGATCACGCCCGACGGCCGTGTCCAGCTGGCCGTTGCGGTGAACAAGGATCGTCCCGACTTTGCCAACGCCGTGAACGGCGTGCCGCCGATCCTCACCAAGAACGTCGTCACCGACGTGCTCGTCGACAATGGCGGGACCGTCGTCATCGGCGGCATCTACGAAGAGGAAGACACCACCAGCGTCGAGCGCGTGCCCTTGCTCGGCGAACTGCCGGTGGTCGGCGCCCTGTTCCGCAATACCGAGCGGGTGCAGAACCGGACCGAGCTGCTGGTGTTCATCACCCCGCGTATCGTCACCGACTCGCTCACGCTGCGCTGATCGGGTATAAATCCCACCCCGGGATGCACATCGGACGACTCAGTGAAGGTAAATGCAGAGCCCATCATCCTGGTCGGGATGATGGGAGCGGGAAAAAGCACCGTAGGGCGTGAGTACGCCCGGCGTCACGGCCTCGGCTTCATCGATTGCGATCACGAGCTCGAGGCGCGTACCGGCGTGAAGATTCCGACCATCTTCGAGATCGAGGGTGAAGGGGGTTTCCGTCGGCGGGAAAGCCAGCTGATCGAGGAACTCATCGAAACCTCCGGCGTCGTTCTCGGCACCGGGGGTGGCATCGTCCTCGACCCCGGCAACCGGACCGTCCTCAAACGCCGTGGTATCGTTGTCTATCTGAATGTTCCCCCGAGGGTGTTGTGGGAGCGGACGCGGCATGATCGCAGCCGTCCGTTGCTCCAGGTGCCCAACCCGCGTGAGCGCATCGAGGTGCTCTACCGTGAGCGCGACCCGCTCTATCGGGAGGTCGCCGATATCGTCGTCGACGGCAATCGCGGGAGTCCCGCAAGCATGGTCAGGCAACTCGAAGCGGCCATCGAAGATTTCAGGCAGAAGCATGCGAACACTGAATGTCGCCCTGGGTGACCGGGCCTACCCCATCCACATCGGTCGCCGACTGCTCGACGATGCCGCGCTGATTGCACCGCATCTGAAGACGAAGCGCGCCTTCGTCGTCACCAACGATGTCGTCGCGCCGCTGTATCTCGAGCGTCTGCGTTCAACGCTGGAATCCTCAGGCGTGCGCGTGGAGCACGTGGTGTTGCCGGACGGCGAGGCGCACAAGGACTGGGCTACGCTGAATCTGGTCTTCGATGCCCTGCTGCAGACACGTTGCGAGCGTTCGACCACGCTGATCGCCCTCGGTGGCGGCGTCATCGGTGACATGGGCGGCTTTGCAGCGGCGACCTACCAGCGCGGCATGCCGTTCATCCAGATCCCGACCACACTGCTGGCGCAGGTGGATTCCTCGGTCGGCGGCAAGACCGCGATCAACCATCCGCTCGGCAAGAACATGATCGGCGCCTTCTATCAGCCGCGCCTGGTACTGGCCGATATCGATACGCTGGACACGCTGCCGGACCGTGAGCTTTCGGCGGGGCTGGCCGAGATCATCAAGTACGGCCTGATCCGCGATCTGGACCTGCTCGAGTGGCTGGAGGCCAACATCGAACGTCTGCTGGCAAGGGATCCTGAAGCGCTGGCCTTCGCCATCGAGCGTTCGTGCGCCAACAAGGCCCAGGTGGTGGCCGCCGACGAGACCGAGCAGGGCGAGCGCGCACTGCTCAACCTCGGCCACACCTTCGGCCACGCCATCGAGGCCGGCATGGGCTACGGCGAGTGGCTGCATGGCGAGGGCGTGGCGGCCGGCACCATCATGGCGGCGACCCTGTCGCAGCGACTGGGCATGCTGACGGCGGCCGATGTCGCGCGCATTGCTGCCCTGTTCGAGCGTGCGAGGCTGCCTGTGCGTGGGCCGCAACTGGCCGTGTCGCGCTACCTGGACCTGATGGCGAGCGACAAGAAGGTCGAACAGGGCAAGCTGCGCCTGATCCTGCTGGAGCGTATCGGCAAAGCGGCGATCCACAGCGATGCTCCGGTGAGCGACATCTCGGCGGCGATAGAGACCTGCTGCGCATGAGCGAGCGGGCTCCCTGGGCGGTCAGCGAGGCAAATTCCGCCGGCCGTCGTCACACCGAGCCGACGCCGGCCGAGCGCAGCGAATTCCAGCGCGACCGCGACCGCATCATCCATTCCACCGCCTTTCGTCGCCTCGAGTACAAGACCCAGGTCTTCGTGAACCACGAGGGCGATCTCTTTCGCACCCGCCTCACGCACAGCATCGAGGTGGCACAGATCACGCGCAACATCGCGCGGGCGCTGAGTCTGAACGAGGATCTGGCTGAAGCCATCGCGCTGGCGCACGATCTTGGTCACACGCCGTTCGGCCACGCCGGACAGGATGCCCTCAACGAATGCATGAAGTCCTACGGCGGCTTCGAGCACAACCTGCAGTCGCTGCGCACCGTCGATGAGCTGGAGGAGCACTACGCAGCCTTCCCGGGGCTCAACCTGACCTTCGAGACGCGCGAGGGCATCCTCAAGCACTGTTCGCGTCCGAACGCCGAGCGCCTCGGCGATGTCGGCCGCCGCTTCCTCGACGGCACGCAGCCCTCGCTCGAGGCGCAGCTCACCAACCTCGCCGACGAGATCGCCTACAACAACCACGATGTCGACGACGGCCTGCGCTCCGGTCTGATCACGCTCGACCAGCTGGACGCCATCGCTCTTTTCGCCGAACGGCGTCGAGCGGTCGAGGTGCTGTGGCCCGGTCTCACCGGCCGACGGCTGATCCACGAGACCATCCGGCGCATGATCAACGACACGGTGATCGACCTCATCGAGACGACGCGCGCGAACGTGGACGCCGCAGGCATCCAGAGCATCGGCGACGTGCGCGCGGCGGGCCGGCTGGTCGCCTATTCGGTCGGGATGGCCGCGGCCCTGCAGGAGCTGAAGCGCTTCCTGCGCGAAAACCTCTACTGGCACTATCAGGTGCTGCGCATGACCGACAAGGCGCGGCGCATCATCAACGACCTGTTCGCGGCCTTCATGTCCGATCCGCGCCTGTTGCCGCCGCAATACCAGCAGCGTGCACGGGAGGACAAGCCCCGTGCGATCGCCGACTACATCGCCGGCATGACGGATCGTTACGCCATCCGGGAGCACCGACGGCTGTTCGCGGTCGGCGAGATTCATTGATCCTGTCAGGTGCAAGGTTCATGCCGCAGGGCGTGGTCGCCCGCCTGATTTTTTCTTGAATCACAGTGCCGACGAGCGTATAATCAATTCCCCGCTGAAACATGTTTAGGCCCGTGTCCGTGTACCGTATCCGGTATGCAATGGATCACTGGCCCTTTTTTGCGCCCAAGGTTTTGTGGCGCCGAGTGCGGCGAGCGCCGCCCGTTCCATCCCGGCCTGACCGGTGACTCAGTCGTTTAAAGGATTCGCGCAATGGATGTCCCCCAAAAGCAGGGCCTGTACGATCCCGTAAATGAACACGACGCCTGCGGCGTCGGCTTCGTGGCCCACATCAAGGGCAAACAAAGCCACGACATCGTGCTGCAGGGTCTCGAGATCCTCAAGAACCTCGACCACCGCGGCGCCGTCGGTGCCGATCCGCTGCAGGGTGACGGCGCAGGCATCCTGATCCAGATTCCCGACCAGCTGTATCGCGAGGAGCTGGCTGCGCAGGGCGTGACCCTGCCGCCCTCCGGAGAATACGGCGTGGGCATGGTGTTCCTGCCCAAGGAGCGTGCCTCGCGTCTGGCCTGCCAAGGCGAGATCGAGCGTGCCGTGCGCGACGAAGGGCAGGTCGTGCTGGCCTGGCGTGACGTGCCGGTCGATCGCGAGATGCCGATGTCGCCGACGGTGCGTGCGCAGGAACCCGTCATCCGCCAGATCTTCGTCGGTCGCGGCAATGACGTGATGGTGCCGCAGGCACTCGAGCGCAAGTTGTACATTGCGCGCCGCCGGGCCGCCAACGCCATCCGCAACCTCGAGCTGCAGTACGGCAAGGAGTTCTACTTCGTGTCGATGTCGGCCACGACGGTGAACTACAAGGGCCTGCTGCTGGCCGATCAGGTCGGCCAGTACTATACCGATCTGGTCGATCCGCGCGCCGTCTCGGCGCTGGCGCTGGTGCACCAGCGCTTCTCCACCAACACCGTCCCGCGCTGGAACCTCGCCCACCCGTTCCGCTACATCGCGCACAACGGCGAGATCAACACCCTGCGCGGCAACTACAACTGGATGCGCGCCCGCGAGAAGGGTGTCTCCTCGCCGCTGCTCGGCGCCGATCTGGAAAAGATCTGGCCGCTGATCTACCCCGGCCAGTCCGATTCCGCCGCCTTCGACAACGCACTCGAACTGCTGGTGATGAGCGGCTATTCGCTTGCCCATGCGGTGATGATGATGATCCCGGAGGCCTGGGAGTCGCACACCCACATGGAAGAGAAGCGTCGCAACTTCTACGAGTACCACGCCGCCATGATGGAGCCGTGGGACGGCCCGGCCGCCGTGGCCTTCACCGACGGCCGCCAGATCGGCGCCACGCTCGACCGCAACGGCCTGCGCCCGGCGCGCTA
>JBFHJY010000087.1:0-8250 GCA_041595655.1 Azoarcus sp. | reverse complement strand
CTGGAGCAGCCGCAGCGCGAGATCGTCGCCAACGCCGGTGACGAGCCCTCCGTGGTGGTCAACGCCGTGGTCAACGGCTCGGGCAACTTCGGCTACAACGCTGCCACCGGCGAGTACGGCGACATGGTCGAGATGGGCGTGCTGGACCCGACCAAGGTCGAGCGCACCGCGCTGCAGAACGCCGCTTCCGTTGCCGGCCTGATGCTCACCACCGACTGCATGGTCGGCGAGCTGCCGGAAGAGAAGCCCGCCATGCCCGACATGGGCGGCATGGGTGGTATGGGCGGCATGGGCATGGGCATGTAATCCGGCCCCGTCCGATGCAGTACCCGAAGAACCCCGCGCAAGCGGGGTTTTTCTTTTGGTGCCCCTGCGTGCTTCGGCTCTCGACTGTTTTCCCGCAATCGGTGAAGATGCGGAACTGACCGAGAAGAGGGGTTCGATGCGCATCCTGCTTGCCGAAGACGACCATGTCATTGCCGACGGCCTCGCCCGCACGTTGCGGCGTGGTGGTTATGCCATAGATCACGTTGCCAGCGGGGTCGATGCCGATGCTGCACTGGCGTCGCAGTCCTACGATCTGCTGATCCTTGATCTCGGCCTGCCCAAATTGCCCGGCCTGGAGGTGCTCAAGCGCCTGCGCGCGCGCAAGTCGGCGCTGCCGGTGCTGATCCTCACCGCCCAGGACGGGGTGGACGACCGTGTTGCCGGGCTCGATGCCGGCGCCGACGACTACCTCACCAAGCCCTTCGCGCTGCCCGAGCTCGAAGCCCGCGTGCGGGCGCTCACCCGCCGCGGCACCGGCCAGCCGCGGCGCATCGGCTTCGGTCAGCTCGAGTACGATCAGGCTGACCGCGTGGTGCGCATCGACGGCGAGGTGGTCGAATTCTCCGCACGGGAGATCGGTCTGCTCGAGGTGTTCATCCTCAAGGCCGGACGCCTGGTCAGCAAGGACCAGCTCGTCGACCATCTGTGTGGTTGGGGCGAAGAGGTGTCCAGCAATGCCATCGAGGTCTATGTGCATCGTTTGCGCAAGAAGCTGGAGGACACCGACCTGCGCATCGTGACCGTGCGCGGTCTGGGCTACTGTCTGGAACACAAGGATGAGGCTGCGGCGCAGAAGGCCTGATCAGGCCTCCGCCTCCGGCAAGCAGCAGACACCCAACTCGCTCTTCGGCGAGATTCTCGACTGGCTGCTCGCGCCCCTGCTGGTGTTGTGGCCGATTTCCATCATCTTCACGCACAGCGTTGCCGACAACATCGCCAACCAGCCTTACGACCTGGTGCTGGCCGACAACGTGCGTGCGCTGACGCGACTGGTCCAGGTCATCGACGGTGTGGTGTGGGTCGATTTCCCCGCTTCGCCGCGTGTGCTGTTCCGCTCTGACCAGGATGACGTTTTCTACTATCAGGTAGCGGTGGCGGGCGGGGAGCTGGCCAACGGCGATCGCGAACTGCCGCAGGCCGAGCTGCCAGCCGAGATCGTCCCTGAAACCGTCCTGTTCCGCGATGAGTACGTGCATGGTGAGCAGGTGCGCGTGGCCTATCAGTTCCTGCAGTCGACGCACCCGGAGGAGCCCCTGGTGCTGGTGCAGGTGGCCGAGACGCTGAACAAGCGCAGCAATCTGTCTTCGCGCGTGGTCACCGAGGTGTTGTTTCCCCAGTTCGCGATCATTCCACTGGCGGTGGTGCTGGTGTGGGTTGGTCTGTCGCGCGGCATTGCGCCTCTGAACCGCCTGCAGGAGCGAATCGCGCGCCGCCGCCCGACCGACCTGTCGCCGATCGAGCCGGCCAGCGTGCCGGAGGAGGCGCGCCCTCTGATCGTCGCGTTCAACGACATGATGGCGCGCCTCGACGCCAACATGCAGGCCCAGCAGCGCTTCATCGCCGATGCCGCACACCAGATGCGCACGCCGCTCACCGGCCTGCGCACCCAGACCGAGTTCGCCCAGGGGGAAACCGACCCCGAGCAACTACGCCGCTCGCTCGACCACATCGCGGACAGTGCGGAACGGGCCACTCACCTCATCAATCAGCTGCTTCTGCTGGCCCGTGCCGAGGCGGGGTCCGAGCGTGTCTATTCCATGCAGCCGGCCGATCTGGATGCCGTCGTGCGCGAAGTCGCCGGCGAGCTCTTCCCGCGCGCGCAGGCCAAACACATCGATTTCGGCGTCGAGGGCGAAGCCGGGGCCGCGCTGGTCGAAGGCAATCCGGTGCTGTTGCGCGAGATGTTCAAGAACCTCGTCGACAACGCCATCAAATACACGCCGCGCGGCGGCAGCGTCACCGTTCGCGTCCTGAATCAGGGCGCTTTCCCGGTGATCGAGGTCGAGGACAGCGGGATCGGCATACCCGAAGCCGACCGGGAGCGGGTGTTCGAGCGCTTCTACCGTGTTCTCGACAGTGGTGAGGATGGCTCCGGTCTGGGACTGCCGATTGTGCGCGAGATTGCGGACCTGCACGGTGCGACCGTACGTCTGGAGGATGTCCCGGAAGGGCAGGGGACGCTCGCTCGCGTGAGCTTCGTGCATCCCGCCTTGCGTTCGCCCGCCAGCCGTCCGCAGTTGCGCCGCGGCTGGTTCTGAATACCATTGACGGGGCGCCGGATTCGACTATAATGCGGCCTCTTCACGGCCAGGTAGCTCAGTTGGTAGAGCAGCGGATTGAAAATCCGCGTGTCGGCGGTTCGATTCCGTCCCTGGCCACCACGTGAATTCAAGCACTTAGCCCAGCCTCCGCGCTGGGCTAAGTGCTTTATGCCTTCCGTTCTGACGTTTCTCTGGCAATACGGGCTCGTTGTCATGTGGCCGGTGGGCGAGCAGCTTCCCGGGTTTTCCGGTGGTGGGATCGGCCGCTGGGCCGTGCGCACGGGGCGGAGGAAAATCCCCGGGCCTGCGCAGAGCCCGCAGGATTGCCTTCCACAGGCCGAACTGCCTGATCCTGCGCGGCATTGGAGCGGAGGCCGGGTGGTATAATCAGCCGTCACCCGTCCCAATTTTCCGCATGCAGCTCTATGCCCTCGGCCTGAACCACCACACCGCACCGCTCGCCATCCGCGAGCGTGTGGCGTTTCGGCCTGACCGGTTGTGCGCTGCGTTGCATCATCTGACGCATGACGGGCCGGTGCGCGAGGCGGCGATCCTGTCGACCTGCAACCGCACCGAGCTGTACTTTGCGTCGGAGCAGCCGCAGCTCGCCGCGGACTGGCTGGCGGATTTCCACAGCCTGCCATTGGCCGAGGTGTCTCCCTATCTCTACGCCTATCCGCAGCGCGATGCGGTGCGTCACGTATTCCGCGTTGCCTCGGGCCTGGATTCGATGGTGCTGGGCGAACCCCAGATCCTCGGTCAGGTGAAGGAGGCGGTGCGCTGCGCTGAAGAGGCCGGCACGCTCGGCACCTTGCTGCACAAGCTGTTCCAGAACACCTTCGCGGTGGCCAAGGAGGTGCGCTCGACGACGGCCATCGGGGCCAACGTGGTGTCCATGGCAGCAGCGGCAGTGCGGCTGTCAGCGCGCATTTTCGACAATCTCTCGCATCAGCGCGTGCTGTTCATCGGCGCGGGCGAGATGGTGGAGTTGTGCGCGGCGCACTTCGCCGCAGCCAAGCCCGCCTTGATGGCCGTGGCCAACCGCACCGAGGCGCGTGCGCAGGTGCTGGCGGGAAACTTCGGTGCGGAGGTGATGCGGCTCGATGCCATCGGCGATGCGCTGCCGCGCTTTGACATCGTGGTGTCCTGTACGGCTGCGCCGCTGCCCATCGTCGGCCTCGGCATGGTCGAGCGGGCGGTCAAGGCGCGTCGCCACAAGCCGATGGTGATGGTGGATCTGGCGGTGCCGCGCGACATCGAGCCGGAGATCGCCAAACTCGACGACGTGTTCCTGTACACCGTCGACGACCTCTCGCAGATCGTGCATGCCGGCCTGGAATCCCGCCAGCAGGCGGTGATCGAGGCCGAAGGCATCATCGACCAGCGCGTGGACGGCTTCCTGCACTGGATGCAGGCACGTGAGGCGGTGCCGACCATCCGCGCCCTGCATGGCCACGCCGAGGCCTTGAGTGCGGCCGAACTGGAGCGCGCACGCCGCGCGCTGGCGCGTGGGGACGACCCCGAGGCGGTGCTCGATGCGCTCGCGCGTGGCCTGTCACGCAAGCTGCTGCACGGTCCGGTGCATTACATCAACCGCGCCGACGGCGAGCAGCAGGCCGACGCCAGCCGCATCGTGCGCAGCATCTTCAATCTCGACAGTCAGGACTGAGCGCTGCCTCCGCCCGATGAAGCAAAGCATCCGCGACAAGCTGGAACACCTCGCCGCCCGCCTCGAAGAGCTCGACCGCGAACTGGCCTCGGGCGACGTCGAATCGATCCGCGAGCTGGGCCGCGAGCGGGCCGAGATCGAGCCGGTGGTGGCGCTGTACCACGACTACGTGCAGACCGAGCGTGAGACCGCCGGTGCGCGCGAGATGCTCGCCGACCCGGAGATGCGTGAGCTGGCCGAGAGCGAGATCGAAGCCGGCGAGGCGCGCATCGAGGCACTCGAGGCGGACCTGCAGCGCGCGCTGCTGCCGCGCGATCCGGACGACGGGCGCAACCTTTTTCTGGAGATTCGTGCCGGCACGGGCGGCGATGAGGCCGCGCTGTTTGCCGGCGATCTGCTGCGCATGTACACGCGCTACGCCGAGCGCCAGCGCTGGAAGGTGGAGATCGTTGCGGCCAGTGAATCCGATCTGGGCGGTTACAAGGAAGTCATCGTGCGCATCGTCGGGCAGGGCGCTTATGCAAAGCTCAAGTTCGAGTCCGGCGGCCATCGCGTGCAGTGCGTGCCGGCCACCGAGACCCAGGGCCGCATCCATACTTCGGCGTGCACCGTGGCGGTGATGCCCGAGGCCGACGAGATTGCCGAGGTCGCCATCAACCCCGCCGATCTGCGCATCGACACCTACCGCGCCTCCGGCGCCGGCGGTCAGCACATCAACAAGACCGACTCGGCGGTGCGCATCACGCACCTCCCCACCGGCATCGTCGTCGAGTGCCAGGACGACCGCAGCCAGCACCGCAACAAGGCGCAGGCCATGAGCGTGCTGGCCGCGCGCATTCATGACCAGCAGCTGCGCGCGCGCCAGTCGGCCGAGGCCGCTACGCGCAAGAGCCTGGTCGGCAGCGGCGACCGCTCCGAGCGCATCCGCACCTACAACTTTCCGCAGGGCCGGGTGACCGATCACCGCATCAACCTCACGCTGTACCGCCTCGATGCGGTGATGGAAGGCGAGCTGGATGAACTCGTGGGCGCGCTGACGCTGGAGCATCAGGCCGACCAACTTGCCGAACTGGCGGGGGATGCATGATCCTGGAGTCCGCAGTTGATCGCCCGCATTTCCCAGGAAGCTCGCCGGGTGCTGAAGTGATTTTTTTCGAAGCAGCTTACCTGCGCGCCAGACGTGCAATCGAACTCGCCCAACCACGGTTTCCAGAATGATCGACGCAACCACTCCCGACGTGGCCGGCGCCCTGGGCTGGGCGCGCGAGCACATCGAACTGGCCGAGGCGCGCATCCTGTTGCGCCGCGTGCTCGGCTGCAGTGCTGCGCGGCTGGTGTCGCACCCGGAGGCGCGGCTGGATGAGGTGGAGTGGGAGGAATTCCGCCACGTCGTGACGCGCCGGGCCTCGGGCGAACCGATCGCCTACCTCACCGGCGAGCGCGAATTCTTCGGCTACAGCCTGATGGTCACGCCGGCGGTGCTGATTCCGCGCCACGAGACCGAGCTGTTGGTGGAGCTGGCCATCGCCCATTTCAGTGGCCGCCCGAAGGCGCGGGTACTGGATCTGGGGACCGGCAGTGGCGCGCTGGCAGTGGCGATCGCCAGGGAGCTGCCGGAGCCTGATGTGACGGCCGTCGACCGCTCGCGCGAAGCCTTGCTGGTGGCCATGGCCAATGCCGCCAAGCTACGGGTGTCGGTGTCTTTCGTGGTTTCGGACTGGTTCTCCGCGCTCGAAGGCGACCGCTTCGACCTGATCGTCACCAATCCGCCGTATGTGGCCTCCGCCGATCCGCATCTGGACGAGGGCGACGTGCGTTTCGAACCGCAGACCGCGCTGGTGTCGGGCCCGGAGGGGCTGGACGATATAGCGGGAATCGTCGCACAGGCTCCGCATCACCTTGAACCTGGCGGCTGGATCTTCATTGAGCACGGCTATGATCAGGCCCATCGTGTGCGCGGACTGCTGGCCGACGCAGGCTTTGCCGCCATCGCCTCGTGGCGCGATCTCGGTGGCATCGAGCGTGTCTCGGGCGGTCAGTGGCTGGGCCGCGGCGGTGGCAAGTAGGTCGCGTTGAGCCGCAGGTGAAATGCGACAGTGGCGCTTGTCTCGGGCGTGGTTTGTCGCAATTCGCTGCGCTCATTGCGACCTACGCGTTGGCCGTACGACTTGACGCAGTGCAGCGCGATTCATAGAATATCCGACCAATTGACTCGGGCATTTGCCCGTCGGGAAGCTACACATGGACATGCAGGAATTCATTCGCGAACAGATCAACACCCACCCGGTGGTGCTCTTCATGAAAGGCACGCCGCAGTTTCCGCAGTGCGGTTTCTCGTCGACGGTGATCCAGATCCTGAAGCAGTCCGGGCTGACCAAGGTTGCCGCCTTCAACGTGCTGGAGAGCGAAGAGCTGCGTCAGGGCATCAAGGAGTTCTCGAACTGGCCGACCATTCCGCAGCTCTACATCAAGGGCGAATTCGTCGGTGGCTGTGACATCGTCAAGGAGCTGTTCGAAACGGGTGAGCTGAAGCCGATGCTGGCCGCAGCAGATCCGGAAGGCGCTGCGCCGCAGGCCTGATTGCCGCGGACCGCCACATGCGCTTGTGTGGCCTACGGCCCGGACGTGAATTCGTAGGTCGCGTTGAGCCACCGGCGAAATGCGACACCGGCGCCTGTCTTGGGCGTGGCTTGTCGGAATTCGCTGCGCTCATCCCGACCTACGGCGACACCGCCGTGCCAATGAAAAAGGCCGCTCCGGGGAGCGGCCTTTTTCATTCACTGCGCGTACCAAGCTCGAAATCGAGCTTGGTGACCAGACGCTCGGCTTCGCGCAGGTAGCTGCGGCCGAACAGGTTGAGGTGGTTGAGCACGTGGTACAGCGCGTACAGCGGCTTGCGCGTCTCGAAGCCGTCGTTGAGCGGCCAGGCCTGGCGGTAGGTGGAATAGAAGGCGGGCGGAAAACCACCGAAGAGTTCGGCCATGGCCAGATCGGATTCGCGGTCGCCGCGGTACACGGCGGGGTCGAACAGCGCCGGCTGGCCGTCGGGGGTCATGGCGGCGTTGCCGTGCCACAGGTCGCCGTGCAGCAGGCTGGCCTGCGGGCGGTAGTCGAGGAACAGGCCGGCCAGCCGTTCGATCACGCGCCGGCCGTGGCGCTGCAGTTCGCCGTCGAAGCCGTTTGCCTTGGCACGTGCGAGTTGCGGCGCGAGGCGGTGCTGGGCGAAGAACAGCGCCCAGTTGTCGCCGGGCGTATTGTCCTGCGGGCTGCGGCCGATGAAGTTGTCGCGCGGCCAGCCGAAATGCTCGCCGATGTGCTGGTGCAACTCCGCGACCGCTTCGCCCATGCGTGCGCCGTCTTCAGCGGAGCCGAGCGGGGTCAGATCGAGGTGCTCCAGGATCAGACAGGCGCCGTCTTCGTCCGCACCCAGTGCGATGACGGCCGGCACGCGTACCGCGCCGGTCTCGGCCAGTGCGGCCAGGCCGTCGGCCTCGGCCTCGAACATCTCGTGGCTGTCGGCTGGGCCGTGCTTGACGAAGTAGCGCGTGCCACCGCCCGAGACGCTGAGCGCACGGTGCGTGTCGCCGCCGTTGACGGCGCGCGAGTCGGTGATGCGGAAGGTGTTGCCGGTGGCTTCGCGGATGGCGCGTTCGACGCGCGTGAGCGTGCCGAGCGCGTTCATGGCCTCAATCCTTGAGGCGGGCACGGGCGGCGGCGATGGCCGCGCGCACCTGTTCCGGCGCAGTGCCGCCGATGTGCTTGCGTGAAGCGAGCGAGCCTTCGACGGTGAGCACGGCGAAGACATCCTCGCCAAGGCGTTCCACCGCGCCCGGCACGTGGTCCATGGCGATGCGCAACTCATCCAGCGTGCAGTCGGGCAGATCGCAGCCCTTGAGCTCGGCCGCGCGCACGGCCAGCGCCACGGCTTCGTGTGCGTCGCGGAAGGGCAGGCCCTTCTTGACGAGGTAGTCGGCCAGGTCGGTGGCGGTGGCG
>JBFHJY010000086.1:0-8307 GCA_041595655.1 Azoarcus sp. | reverse complement strand
TTCCGCACTGGGGCCATGCCCCGACAGCATGATCCGGCCCCGGGGTTCGCCCCGGGGCTCTTTTTTTGGCGCGACGGGTCATCCTTCGCCGCCGCTCGCCCGTTCGGCAGACCTGAGTACCGGCACGGACAGCGCGGTTTTGTTGCACAATCAGAACCTGATACGCAGCCGCGAATCGACCCAGACAAGGACCGCCATGGGCGTCATCACCAAGAACATCCTGACCGGCCTGATCACCCTCCTGCCGATCACGCTGACCGTCTACCTGCTGTACTGGCTGACCACCTCGACCGAGCAACTGCTCGGCGAGCAACTGCAGATGCTGCTGCCGGAAGGCATCTACCGCCCCGGCCTCGGTGTCGCGGTCGGCCTCGCCCTGTGCTTTGTGGTTGGCATGCTCATGCACACCTACGTCATGCAGCGCCTGTTCGCATGGGGCGAATCATTGATCCTGCAGTTACCGGTGATCCGCAGCGTGTATCCGACCATTCGCGACTTCTTCGAATATTTCTCGCCGATGCGCAAGAAGGACTTCCGTCAGGTGGTGGCGGTCAAGTTGCCGGAGACCGGACTGGAAGTGGTGGGGCTGGTCACCCAGACCGACCGCAGCCGCATGCCGAAGAACTTCGGCGAGGCCGAGGACAGCGTGCTGGTGTACCTGCCGATGAGCTACATGATCGGCGGCTACACCGTGGTGGTACCGCGCACCAGCGTGCGCGAGCTCGACCTCACCATGGACGAAGCGATGCGCTTCATCCTCACTGCCGGCGTGACCGGCGTCAGCGCGCGCAAGCCCTCGGCCCCCGTGGCCACACCCTCGGCGCAGACAGGAAAGTGACGGATCACGCTTCCGGCACCGCCCCGCTCGACGACTTCCCGCCCGAAGCACTGCTCACAGAGCAGGGACAGGTACTCGACGAGTGGCTGGACCACAACGGTCACATGAACGTGGCCTACTACCTGCTGGTGTTCGACCGCGCCACCGACCGCTTCCACGCCATGCTGGGCAAGAACGCCGACTACATCGCGCGTACGCAGTGCTCGACCTTTGCCCTGGAAACGCATCTGACCTACCAGCGCGAACTGCTGCCGCGCGCGCCCTACGTGGTGCGCACCCGGCTGGTCGACCACGACCACAAGCGCATCCACATGCTGCACCGCATGTTCCACGGGTCCGAGGGCTGGCTCGCCGCCACCTGCGAGTCGATCAGCATGCACATCGACATGACGGCACGCCGCTCCACCCCCTTCCCGACGGAAATCAGTTCCCGCCTGGCGCGGCTTGCCGTCGCCCAGGGCGGCCTGCCTCCGGACGAATACGTCGGACGGCGCGTAGGCATCCGCAGGCGAGCCGACTAGCCCGCCGCGGGTGCGGAATATCACGGATTCGCCGCACACGACGGCTTGCTACACTGGCCGCAGTCCAGCGCACCTTCCGGAGATTCCCATGTCCGCCACCCCCGTCTCACGCCCGCGCGTGGGGCTGTTCGCCACCTGCCTGATGAACGTGTTCCGCCCCAGCGTCGGCTTTGCCGCAGTGAAGCTGCTGGAGGAAGCCGGCTGCATCGTCGAGGTGCCGGACGCCCAGACCTGCTGCGGCCAACCCGGCTACAACAGCGGCGACCATGACGCTGCGCGGGCACTCGCGAAGCAGGTCATCAACACCTTCGAGCCGTACGAGTACGTGGTCGGTCCGTCCGGTTCGTGCATGGCCACCATCCGCCACGACTACCCGGTGCTCCTCGCCGAAGAGCCCGAGTGGAAGGCCCGCGCGGACAAGCTCGCCGCGAAAAGCTTCGAGTTGCTGTCCTTCCTGCACGACGTCCTCGACGCAAGGATTCCAGAAGGCGTGCGCTTTCCGCACAGCGCCACCTATCACGACTCCTGCTCCGGCCTGCGCAGCCTCGGCATCAAGGGCCAGCCGCGCGCCCTGCTCGCCAATGTCGACGGCCTGGCACTGCGCGAGATGACCGACACCGAGGTGTGCTGCGGCTTCGGCGGCACCTTCTGCGTGAAGTACCCGGAAATCTCCACCAAGATGGTCGACGACAAGATCCGCAACGCGCTCGACACCGGCGCCGAGGTGGTGCTGGGCGGCGATCTGGGCTGTCTGATGAACATCGCCGGCCGCCTGCGCCGCATCAATGCGCCAATGCGCGTGTTCCACACTGCCGAGGTGCTCGCCGGCATGGCCAGCGGCACCGGCATTGGCGGCGACGGCAAGGAGATCGACTGATGGAAATCCGCTCCCGCGAGTTCCCCAAACGCGCCGTCTTCGCCATCCACGACGCCAATCTGCAACAGGCGCTGGACCGCGCACGCGACGGCTTCATCGGCACGCGTGCCGCGCGCGCGGCCGAACTGCCCGAGTTCGAGACGCTGCGCGAGGAAGCCAGGGACCTCAAGAACCACATCCTCGAGCACCTCGACTTCTATCTGGAGAAGTACGAGTCGGCGGTGACCGCCGCCGGCGGCCACGTGCACTGGGCGCGCGACGCCGCCGAGGCGCGCCGCATCATCCTCGACATCTGCAAGCGCCGCGAAGCCAGAACGGTGTGCAAGGGCAAGTCGATGATCTCGGAAGAGATCGGGCTCAACGAGGCGCTGATCGACAACGGCATGGAAGTGGTCGAGACCGACCTGGGCGAATACATCATCCAGCTGGCCGGTGAGCCGCCCTCGCACATCATCGCGCCGGCCGTGCACAAGACCAAGAAGCAGATCACCGAACTCTTCGCCGCCTCACACGGCCGCTCGCCGAAGACCTCGGTGCCGGATCTGGTGAATGAAGCACGCGAAGTGCTGCGCGAGAAATTCTTCAAGGCCGACATCGGCATCACCGGCGGCAACTTCCTGGTTGCCGAAACCGGCTCGTCGATCATCGTCACCAACGAAGGCAACGGCGACCTCACGCAGACGCTGGGCAAGGTGCACATCGTCACCACCAGCATCGAGAAGGTCGTCCCCACCCTCGATGACGCCACCCTGCTGCTGCGTCTGCTCGCGCGCAGCGCCACCGGCCAGGAGACCGAGAGCTACACCACGCTGTCGACCGGCCCGCGCCGGCCCGAGGACATCGACGGTCCCGAGGAATACCACGTGGTGCTGGTCGACAACGGCCGCTCGAAGATGCTCGGCGGCAAGTTCCGCGAGATGCTGCGCTGCATCCGTTGCGGCGCATGCATGAACCACTGCCCGGTATACGGCTCGGTGGGTGGCCACGCCTATGGCTGGGTGTATCCGGGGCCGATGGGCTCGGTGCTCACGCCGCTGATCAAGGGCCTCGACAACAGTTACGACCTGCCCAACGCGTGCACGCTGAACGGCCGCTGCGGCTCGGTCTGTCCGGTCAAGATTCCGCTGCCCGACCTGTTGCGCGAACTGCGCCACATGCAGCACCAGCGCAAGATCTCGCCGCCCATGCAACGCAACGCGCTCAAACTGTGGCGCTTTGCCGCGACGCGGCCCGGCCTGTACCACTTCGGCGAGCGCATCGCCGCCCGCCTGCTCGCACTGACCGGCCGGCACAACCGCATCCACAGCCTGCCGCTGGCCGGCGGCTGGACCGACTCGCGCGATCTGCCCGCCCCGCCGGGCAGGACCTTCATCGATCAATGGAAAGCCCGCAGGGGGCAGAAATGAACGCCCGTGAAGCCATTCTCGGCGCCGTACGCGCCTCACTCGGCCGCGACGCGCTGGACGACGCCAAACGCGCCGAACTCGACGCCCGCAGTCCCGCCCACACCCGACCGGCGCAGGACGACGACGCGGTGGAGCGCTTCGTGCAGAAGTTCGAGAGCCGCGCCGGCACCGTCGCCCGCATCGACAGCCGTGAGCAGATCGTCGCCGCCATCGAGGCCTACCGCGCCGCCCACGACCTGCACAGGAAGGCCGCGGTCGGTGGCGCACTGCGTGAGCTCGAATGGCCCGGAGACTGGAGCGTGCATCACGACGCAGCCGGCATCGACGAGACACTGTCGGTGACGACCTGTTTCTCTGCCGTCGCCGAGACCGGCAGCCTCATTTTCGCCTCCGGCCCGGACAATCCGATCACGCACAATTTCGTACCGGACGATCATGTCGTCGTGCTCGAACGCAACCAGATCGTGCCGTATTTCGAGGACGCCTGGAGGCTGCTGCGCGAGCGCGGCATGCCGCGCGCCACCAACGTCGTCTCCGGCCCCTCACGCACGGCCGACGTCGAGCAGACCATCCAGCTCGGTGCACACGGGCCGCGGCGCGTGCACGTCATCCTGGTCGGCTGAAGCCCGCGCGGCCCACCGGGCCGGTGCCGAACCAGCCCGCGACCCGGCGTCGATACATGCGAAACATTCCGTAGCGAGGCCTTACAGCACCGATACTCGGCCTTCCCTAGTCTTGCATCGTGGTCGCGCGGCATCCAGCCGCACGGACCTGAAAGAACGGGAGGTTCCCATGAAAGCGATCCAGATCCGAAAATTCATCGCGCCGCTGCTGATCGGCGGCGCGCTGTTCGCCACCGCCCTGCCGAGCATGGCCGGCGATCACCGCGACCGGCACTATGGCCCGTCGCATGGACACGCGGAGCACTACAGGCACAAGGTGAAGCAAAAGCATCACTATCACCGCGGTCATTCCAAACACAGAAAGTACAAGGAAAAGCGCGTGATCCATCATCACTACGTGTCGCATGGTCCGCGCCACGCGCCGCCGCGGGTCAGGCACTCGTACTCGTATTCCTACGATCCGGCGATCGTCGTCAGTCTGCCGTCGTTCGTGATCCCGCTGCGCTGATGCGCCCGGCCCGGTGCGTTTCGACGAATCGAAGCGCGTCAGGCAGGAAAGCGAGGAAATCCGCCTCCAGCGCCGGGTACTCCTGGCGCAACACCGAGCCGGCCCCGGCAAGCAGCCCGGGCCGGCTCAGCCTTTGCGACATGCGCTCCAGCGCGTAGGCCACCGAATCGACCTCGGCATACGAGGCCAGCCAGTCGTCCTCCCTCATCCACGGCAGGATGCGCTGCAGACGCGGCGGCAGCAGTGCGTGGTGCGCCGCCATCAGGCGGTAGGCACCGGCGGTGAAGTGCGGCAGCGGGACCGCGCTGAACTCTTCCCAGCGCCGGGCCAGGAAATGGTCGAAGAACATGTCGACGAGAATGCCGGCCGCACGTCGGCGCTCGGGCGGCACACGCGCGCATGCGCTGCGGAAGGCGGGATGAGTGTCGGCGAAGGAGTCGATGGCGCGGTGCAGGCGCACGCCCTCGGCAATGTCCGGCGGCAGCCCGGCCGGCAGCGGCCCCTTGACGAAATCGCCCATCAGACCCCCGAGGCGGTCGGCCGGCGCATCCCCCGCCAGCCAGGCGTGCGCCAGAAAATTCATCTCGCGAGTTCGGCGTGACGGAAGCAGGTGACAACGTGGTCGTTGACCATGCCGGTAGCCTGCATGTGGGCATAGCAGATGGTGGGACCGACGAACCTGAAGCCGCGCGCCTGCAGCGCCTTCGACATCGCGTCGGATTGCCCGGTGTGGGCCGGGATCTCGCTCATGGCGCGCCACGCGTTCTGCCGGGTCCGACCGCCAACGAAGCTCCACAGCCATTCCACCGGATCGATGCCGGCCTCACGCAGGTCGAGCCAGGCGCGGGCGTTGCCGATCGCGGCAGCGACCTTGGCGCGGTTGCGGATGATGCCGGGGTCCGCCAGCAGCGCGGCTTTCCTGGTGTCGTCGTAACGTGCGATGCGCTCGGGGTCGAAGCCGTCGAAGACCTTGCGGTAGTGCTCGCGCTTGCGCAGCACGGTGATCCACGACAGCCCCGCCTGCATGCCTTCGAGCAGCAGGAACTCGAACATGGTGCGCTCGTCGCGCACCGGCACACCCCACTCCCGGTCATGGTAGGCGCAGTACAGCGGATCGCTGCCCGGCCAGGCGCAGCGCGTGCGTTCCATGTCAAAGATCCGGCAAGGCCTTCAATGCCGCAGCCAGCATCGGCGCGACGCTGACGGCATTGCTGGCATGCGGGATGCAGTCGGTGCTCCACACCTCCGCGACTCCGGCGGCATGCACCACCGCCAGCGCATCCGCTGCGAACAAGGCGTGGGTGACGGCCAGATCGACGCTGACGGCGCCGGCATCGCGCAGCATTTTCGCGGCCAGCGCCACGGTGCGCCCGGTGCTGGCGACGTCGTCGATCAGCACCACGGCACGCCCGGAAAAGTCGGCCTCGGGCAGACGGATTTTCACATCACGGTCGCCGTGGCGCTCCTTGGTGCATACGGCGTGATCCAGTCCGAAGGCCGCCGCGGCCGATTCCACCCATTGCGCGGACTCTGCATCCGGCCCGACCAGCATGGGGCGCTGGCGCCGCGCCACGGCGAGTTCGGCGAGCAGCGGGGCGGCCGACAGCGATACGGCGTGGGCGATGGGGATGGCTTCGTCGAGTCGCGCAATGCGGTGCAGGTGCGGATCGACCGTAATGACGGCATCGAACAGATCGGCCAGAAAGCCGCCGACGATGCGCTGGCTGACTGCCTCGCCGGGGTGGAAGGCGATGTCCTGGCGCATGTAACCGAGATACGGCGTGACCAGCGTCAGGCGCCGTGCGCCGAGTTCGCGCGCAGTCCGCGCAGCCAGCAGCAGCTCGACGAGCTTCTCGTTGGGCTGGTGCAGGCCACGCAGCATGACCACGTCGGCAGGCAGCCCGGACGGCAGGCGCAGGCGCAGCTCGCCGTCGGGGAAACGGTGGCGCTCGACGCAAAGGGCCTGCAACCCGCTCTCACGCGCGAGAGCGGCGGCCGCGACGGCCTCATCGTCGAAATGCAGCAACAGGCCGTCCATGTTCAGAACTCCACGAAGAGGTGCTGCACCTGGTCGGCTTCGCCGAGGGTGTAGCCGTTGTCGCGGTCGCAGGCCTGCCGCGCGAACGACAGGTCGGCTGCGAAGCCGGCATGCACGCGGTAGAGCAGTTCGCCCTTGCGCACCGGGTCGCCGAGCTTGCGCACAAGCTCCACCCCGGCGCCCTGCACCTTGGGCGCGCCGGCCAGCCCGGCAATGCGTGCGATCTGGAGGTTGTTGATGCCGGTGACGAAGCCATCGCACGACGCAGTCACCTCGAAGTCGAGCCGGCCCAGCTCGGGCAGATCCGGATCGAACCCGTGACTGCCCTGGGCCTCGATGATGTCCATCATCTTGGCCAGCGCCCGACCGGAATCAAGGATGTCGCGTGCGATGGCAAAGCCCTCGCCACCGCGCACATCGGGGTCGAACTCGATCATGCGGCCGGCCAGGCGCAACGCCTTCTGACGCAGATCATTGGGCGCATCGGGGTGGTTCTCGAGCACGCGCATGACATCGCGCGCCTCCAGCACCGGGCCGATGCCGAAACCGATCGGCTGCCGTCCGTCGGTGATGACGACGTCCAGCGTGAGGTTCATCGAGCGCGCGACATACTCGAACATCTTGCGCAAACGCAGCGCATCGATCATCGAGCGCACCTTGGCGCTCGGCCCGACCGGAATGTCGAGCACCAGATGGGTCGAGCCGGCAGAGATCTTCTTCGACAGGATCGAGGCGATCATCTGGCCCGGCGAATCGATCGACAGCGGGCGCTCGACCGAAATCAGGACATCATCGGCCGGAGACAACTTGGCGGTCCCGCCCCAGGCGATGCAGCCGCGATGCTCGCGCACGATGGCCTCGAGCCGGTCGACCGGCAGCTCCACCTCGGCCAGCACCTCCATGGTGTCGGCCGTGCCCGCCGGCGACGTGATCGCGCGCGAAGACGTCTTCGGACACAGCATGCCGTGCGCGGCGACGATGGGCACCACCAGCATCGAGGTGCGGTTGCCGGGAATGCCGCCGATGCAGTGCTTGTCCACGACGATGCGCTCGCGCCAGTCCAGACGGCGGCCGGTCTGCACCATCGCATCGGTGAGGAAGAACACCTCCTCGCGATCGAGCTCGTTCTGTCCGGCCGCCACGACGAAGGCCGTCAGCTCGATCTTGGAATAGCGGTGCTCGGAGATGTCGCGCACGATGTCGCGGAAATCCTCGCGGCTCAGGCGCTCTCCATTGATCTTGCGATGCAGGGCCGGGATCGAACCCGGCGGCTCGGCCTGGCGCACCGAAGCAGGATGTCCCTCGGCCACCTCGAGCTGGCCGAAGGCCTCCTCGGACAGGCCCAGTTCATTGCAGCCGACGATGGCCTCATCGTCGACGACGTTCAGCGTGGCGAGGATCATGCAGCCGTTGGCGCGCACCTCCACCTTGGCCAGCGCCTGGAAGCCTTCGGCCCGATACACCGCGCATTCGCGATGCAGATAGACGACGTTCTC
>JBFHJY010000085.1:0-8366 GCA_041595655.1 Azoarcus sp. | reverse complement strand
GGAGGACTTCCAGGCCGTCGACATCGAGTCCATCGCCAAGCCGGTGACCAAGTGGGCCGTCACCGTGCGCGAGCCGGCCCTGGTGCCGCGCGCCTTCCAGCAGGCCTTCCACCTGATGCGTTCGGGCCGCCCCGGGCCGGTGCTGATCGACCTGCCGATCGACGTGCAGATGGCCGAGATCGAGTTCGACATCGACAGCTACGAGCCGCTGCCGGTCTACAAGCCCGCAGCCAGCCGTGCCCAGGCCGAAAAGGCCATCGCGATGCTCAACGAGTCCGAGCGTCCGCTGATCGTCTCCGGCGGTGGCGTGATCAACGCCGACGCCTCCGACCTGCTGGTCGAGTTCGCCGAACTGACCGGCATCCCGGTCATCCCGACCCTGATGGGCTGGGGCTCGATCCCGGACGACCACAAGCTGATGGCCGGCATGGTCGGCCTGCAGACCTCGCACCGCTACGGCAACGCCACGATGCTGGCCTCCGACTTCGTGTTCGGTATCGGCAACCGCTGGGCCAACCGCCACACCGGCTCGATCCCGGTCTACACCAAGGGCCGCAAGTTCGTGCACGTCGACGTCGAGCCGACCCAGATCGGCCGCGTCTTCGGCCCGGATCTCGGCATCGCCTCGTGCGCCAAGGCCGCGCTGGAGCAGTTCATCGCCGTCGCCAAGGAGATGAAGGCCGCCGGCAAGTTGAAGGACCGTTCCGCTTGGGCCGCCGAGTGCCTCGCCCGCAAGCAGGACGTGGCCATGCAGCGCAAGACGCACTTCGACGACGTGCCGATGAAGCCGCAGCGCGTGTACGAAGAAATGAACAAGGCCTTCGGCAAGGACACCTGCTACGTCACCACCATCGGCCTGTCGCAGATCGCCGCTGCCCAGCACCTGCACGTGTACAAGCCGCGTCACTGGATCAACTGCGGCCAGGCGGGCCCGCTGGGCTGGACCATCCCGGCCGCCATCGGCGTGGTCGCTGCCGACGCCAACCGCCCGGTCGTCGCCATCTCCGGTGACTACGACTTCCAGTTCCTGATCGAAGAACTGGCCGTGGCCGCGCAGTTCAAGCTGCCGTACATCCACGTGCTGGTGAACAACTCCTACCTCGGCCTGATCCGTCAGGCGCAGCGTGGCTTCGAGATGGACTACTGCGTGCAGCTGTCCTTCGACAACATCAACGCGCCGGAACTGGCCGGTTACGGTGTCGATCACGTCGCTGTGGTCGAAGGTCTGGGCGTCAAGGCGATCCGCGTGCGCGAGCCGAAGGAATTCGGCCCGGCCGTCGAACAGGCCAAGAAGTGGATGGCCGAGTTCCAGGTGCCGGTGGTCATCGAGGTCATCCTCGAGCGCGTCACCAACATCCCGATGGGCCTCGAAATCGACGGCGTCAACGAGTTCGAGCCGGTTGCCGAGAAGGCCGAAGACGCGCCGACCGCCAACGCGTAATGCCCGGCGCCCCGCTCACGCGGGGCGCTTCGCCCGCCAGGGCGACGAGAGGATGGACTCCGCGTAACAACGGTGCTCCATCCTTTTGACTTTCCTGCAAACGAACACACGGAGAACCGCAATGCCGAAATTCGCCGCCAACCTCACCATGCTCTACAACGAAGTCGATTTCATGGATCGCTTCAAGGCCGCTGCCGACGACGGTTTCAAGGGCGTCGAGTACCTCTTCCCGTACGCCTACCCGGCCGCCGACCTGGCCGCCAAGCTCAAGGAATTCGGCCTGACCCAGGTGCTGCACAACCTGCCGGCCGGTGACTGGGCTGCGGGCGAGCGCGGTATCGCGGTCGATCCGAGCCGTGTCGAGGAATTCAAGAAAGGCGTGGACACCGCCATCGAGTACGCCAAGGTCCTCGGCACCGAGCGCATCAACTGCCTCGCCGGCAAGGTCCCGGCGGGCGTCACGAAGGAACAGGCCCACGCCACCTTCGTATCCAACCTCAAGTACGCTGCCGACAAGCTCAAGGCTGCCGGCATCCCGCTGCTGATCGAGCCGATCAACACCTTCGACATCCCGGGCTTCTTCCTGAACTACACCGCTCAGGCCGCCGCGATCATCGACGAAGTGGGTTCCGACAACCTGTTCATCCAGTACGACATCTACCACGCCCAGCGCATGGAAGGCGAGCTGGCCAACACCTTCAAGAAGTACCAGAGCCGCATCGCTCACGTGCAGCTGGCCGACAACCCGGGCCGCAACGAGCCGGGCACGGGCGAGATCAACTACCCCTTCATGTTCAAGTTCATCGACGGCGCCGGCTTTGACGGCTGGATCGGCTGCGAGTACAAGCCGGCCGGCAACACCTCGGCCGGCCTCGGCTGGCGCGAAGCGCTGACCAAGTAATATCGATCTGACGGCATCCCGGCGCACACCTGCCGATGATGCCGTGCAACAATCCCGACACGCGCCGCGCCCCAAAGCCGGCGCGTGTCGCACGTTAAACGCATCCAGGAATTAGCGACATGCCCGCTCCCCGTGAATTGCTGCGCCAGATGTTCGACGCCGCCATCCTCGCCGCCCAGCCGGAACACTGCATTCCGCGCTTCATGCCGAAACCGCCCAAGGGCCGCACCATCGTCATCGGTGCCGGCAAGGCCTCGGCCGAAATGGCGCGCGCGCTCGAGAAGCACTGGCCGGGAGAACTGTCGGGCGTGGTCGTCACGCGCTACGGCTACGCCGTGCCGTGCGAGCGCATCGAAATCCTCGAAGCCGCCCACCCGGTGCCGGACCAGGCCGGGCTGGACGCTGCCGAACGCATTCTCGCCACCGTGCAGGGACTGACCGAAGACGACCTCGTGATCTGCCTGATCTCGGGCGGCGGTTCGGCGCTGCTGCCGCTGCCGGGCGAAGGCATCACGCTGGAAGACAAGCAGGGCATCAACCGCGCGCTGCTGCGCTCGGGTGCCAACATCTCCGAGATGAACTGCGTGCGCCGCCACCTCTCGCGCATCAAGGGCGGTCGCCTCGCCGCCGCCTGCCATCCGGCGCGCGTCGTGAACCTGCTGATCTCGGATGTGCCGGGCGACAACCCGATGGACATCGCCTCCGGCCCGACCGTGCCGGACCCGACCACCCGCCAGGACGCGCTCGACATCCTGCGCCGCTACGGCATCGAACTGCCGGCCGCCGCGCGCGCCTTCCTCGAATCCGACGACGGCGAGAGCGTGAAGCCGCAGGACGCACGACTGGCCGGCCTGGAAACGCATCTGATCGCCACACCGCAGATGGCGCTCGAGGCTGCCGCCGAGATCGCACGGGCGGCCGGCGTCACGCCGGTCATGCTGGGCGACACCATCGAAGGCGAGGCCAAGGACGTCGGCAAGGTCTTCGCCGGCATCACCCACCAGATCGCCACCCGTGGCCACCCCTTCCCGCGCCCCTGCGTGCTGCTCTCCGGTGGCGAGACCACCGTCACCGTCAAGGGCGAAGGCCGCGGCGGACGCAATGTCGAGTTCCTGCTGTCGCTCGCCATCGAACTCAACGGCAAGGAAGGCGTGTGGGCGCTGGCTGGTGACACCGACGGCGTGGACGGCCTGGAGGAAATCGCCGGTGCCATCATCACCCCCGACACGCTGGAGCGCGCTTGGGCCGCCGGCATCCGCCCGCGCGACGCGCTGGCCGACAACGACGGCCACGGCTTCTTCGAGAAGCTGGGCGACTCCGTCGTGACGGGCCCTACGCTCACCAACGTCAACGACTTCCGCGCCATTCTTCTGCCGTAAGACCTCAGATCACAAGGAGCCCCCGATGCGCACACGCCAGGTCCTGACCCTCGACGACGCCCGCAGGATTGCCGCGGCAGCGGAAGCCGAAGCGCTGGAGCATGACTGGAAGGTCGTCATCGCCGTCTGCGACGAAGGGGGCCACCTGATGTGGCTGCAACGCCTCGACGGTGCCCAGCTGATGAGTGTCGAAGTCGCGCCCGAAAAGGCACGTGCGGCGGTGCTCGCGCGTCGCCCCACCAAACTGCTCGAGGACATGGTCAATGGCGGCCGCTACGCCGGCCTGCACCTGCCGGTGCAGTGCATCGAAGGGGGCGAGCTGATCGTGGTCGATGGCGAGATCCTCGGCGCGGTCGGCGTCTCCGGCGTCAAACCCTTCGAGGACGCCCAGGTCGCGCGCGCCGGCGTGGTCTCGATTGGCGCTTCCTGCACGCCGTGAAGTCCTCCCCCTGAGTGGCGCTCGCCGCTCAGGCGACAAGCTGGGCGCGAACTCCGGCAGCAGATGAAACTCCAAGCTTCATCCAGCCACATACGATCGCGCTCATGTCACGTCACACACTCTTCCTGCTGTCGCTCCTCACTCTGACGAACGGCTATGCGGCTGCACCGCAGCCTCCGCAAGGACACGCCGTAGCCACCTTCGCCGGGGGCTGTTTCTGGTGCATGGAACCCCCCTTCGACAAGATCGACGGCGTGCTCTCGACCATCTCGGGTTACACCGACGGCAACACGCCCAATCCCACCTACACGCAGGTTTCGGCCGGGCGCACCGGACATACCGAGGCCGTGCAGGTCATCTACGACCCGGCCAGGGTCAGCTTCGAGAAACTCGTCGAGGTGTTCTGGAGAAACATCGACCCGACCGACATCGACGGCCAGTTCTGCGACCGCGGCACGCAGTACCGGCCGACGCTGTTCCACCACGACGACGCGCAGCGCGAGGCGGCCGAACGCTCGCTGACCGAACTCAATCAAAGCAAGCCGTTCAAGCAATCCATCACCACCCCCATCGTGGCCGCCAGCACCTTCTATCCGGCCGAGGAATACCATCAGGACTACTACCTCAAGAACCCGCTGCGCTATCGCTACTACCGCACGTCCTGCGGTCGCGACAAGCGCCTGCAGGAGCTTTGGGGCAGCCAGCCCTGACAGTGGAGGAACCGAGCATGCAACGACGGACCTTTCTGGGCGGTCTGGCCACGCTGGCCAGCGCCCCCCTGTTCGCCACGACACCGCAAGCTGAAGCCCCTGCCATCGAGAAGCTGAAGCGAAGCGAGGAAGAATGGAAGCGACTGCTCACGCCCGAACAGTTCGCCGTGCTGCGCCGCGAAGGCACGGAGCGCCCCCACACCAGCCCCCTGAACGACGAAAAGCGCAAGGGCGTGTATGAATGCGTGGGCTGCGGACTGGCGCTGTTCAGCTCCGACATGAAGTACGACTCCGGCACCGGCTGGCCGAGCTTCTACACCCACCTGCCGGGCGCGTTCGGCACCAGGCGCGACTTCAAGCTGGTGTGGCCGCACACGGAATACCACTGCGCGCGCTGCGGCGGCCACCACGGCCACGTCTTCAACGATGGCCCGAAGCCTACCGGTCAGCGCTGGTGCAACAACGGCGTGGCGCTGCGCTTCGTGCCGGACAAGGCCTGAGCGGCAACGAGCACCCGACCGGTGCATCGGCCGCCGATCTCGGGGAATTCGGCTGCCGACCAGCCCGGATGCAAGGCGTCGGCCGGCCGTCCCCATCCGCTCAGACGTAGAAGTCCAGCGACTCCTGCTTCTTGAGCAGATCGCGCATCACGTAGGGGTCGGAGCCGAAGAAATACACCAGCCCCCAGTGCGTGCCGAAGGCGGTCCGCTTGGTGACGATTTCCTCCAGCGGCGGCGTCAGCTCGTGCGACTCGAAGTACGGGTGCTCCTCGGTCTCGGCCGGTATCTCCAGCTTGCTCACCACGCGACGACGCGGATACACGCCGAAGCAGCCGGCGTGGCCCTTGGCGTCGACCACCTCGCGCGGGAAGAAGGCGCGGATCTCCTCGTCGCTGGTCTTCGGGTCGAAGGCCAGCACCAGGCCCTGATAGGCATTGAAGCCGTAGGCGCGCTCGAGCAGCTCGAAGACCTTGAAGCCGGGCGGACGATAGGCCACCTCACCGAGGTACATCTCGTTGTCGCTGGTCACGAAGTACTCCGGGTGGATAAAGCCGAAGTCGATGTCGAAGGTCTTGATCAGCTTCTCGATCTGCTTCTCCACCAGCGGGCGCAGCTTCTCGAGCTCGGGCGTGCCGGGCACGAACACCGAATAGCCCAGCGTCACGTACTCGGACAGGTTGAGGAACATGATCTTGCCCTTGTGCACCCATGCCTCGACCGCAAACTCCCAGCCGTCGAGATGGCTTTCCATCAGCACCGGGAATTCCTCGTCCGGAATCGCATCGATCTCGTCCGGCGTGCGGATCACGCGATGCCCCAGACAGCCGGCCTTGTCGAAGGCCTTGAGGTGGATCGGGTCGTTGGGGTCACCGTCGAGCTTGAGCAGCGTCTGGTTCACGCGCTTGAGGAAGCGGATCACGTCGCCCTTGTCGTGGGCCTCCTCGAAGATGCCCACGCGGATGCCGCCGAGCTGGGCGCGGCGCTTCATCAGGGCCTTGTCACGAAACAGGATGGACTGGCCGAACAGGCGCGGATTGTTCATCAGCACCGAGTTGATCGCACCGGCCCATTCCACGGTTTCCTCGAACAGCGGGATGGCCACATCCACGCCCATGTCCTTGAGCTGCTGCGCGATCTCCATGGAGCGGTCGTTGATGCGTTCGAAATCCCAGGAAACGTAGGGAATGTCATGCTGACTGCAGTATTCCTCCGCCCACGGCGGCGCGACGACGACGTAGCGACGGTCGAACCGCTCCAGCGCATCGACGGCATTGAGACTCCAGCCCAGCAGGGCCACGTAGCCTTTCTCGGGATTCTTTTGCATGTTCGGATTCCTTGTCGTTTCGTCGCGGCACGCGGAACGCTGCGGGACGGGTGGCCCCTGGTCGCCTCATGCGAGCGAATGCATCGGTGGGATGCGGGTTGTCATCGGGCCGCTCGTGGCGGACGACGAAGAGTGTCGGCGGTACGGCAAGAAGGCTCGCCGCGACCGGATGTTGCGGAGACCGGCCAGTGCCGGAATATGGACGCCGGCAGATGCCGGCCTGTTGATGCTTGCAAAAGCGCGCCCGACGATCACCGCATCAAGCGCTACTCCTCGGGCCTTTTAAAATGCCCTGCCCTGCAGCCCCCGTCAACCGACGGCCGGCTCAGATGGCGCGTGGCGAAACCGGCGCGGCGGCCTGCAGTGCTTCGGAGTCCCGCTCGATTCGGTCACGCGCCCAGCTCTCTTCCGCCATGCGCCTCACTTCGGCCACCGTGTCGGCCGGCACGCTGTCGGCATCGCCGGGTTCGAGCGGATCATAATGAAAGATGTACAGGCGCGAGGCCAGTTGCGCGAAGGGCAAGGACGACTCGCCGAAGTACTCGCCGTTGCCCTCGGTGGACACTACCACGCCGCAGCCCCAGTCCTGCCCGCCGTCGTTGTTGGGGTTGTAGAAGTAGGCGCGCATCTCGCCGCGCATATCGAGTGCGCTGCGGATCAGGGTTATGGCGTGCCAGCCGACGAAACGCCCGGCCGAATCGGTCACCGCCACGCCGGCTGGCTGCAGGTGGATCTGCGGCTGATTGCCGTTGTAGAAGGGGTGGTAGGAAGCGTGGAAGCTGCGCACGAAACCCTCGTAGTCGGCCAGTCGGCCGCTCGCCACATCCACCGCGATGGCGAAACCGCGGCCCACCCACCAGCCGTGGAATTCGGGGTTGATCCACTTGTGCGGGTCTTCGGGGCGTGCCGCCGCAAGCCGCCCCATGCCGAAATAAATGCGGTCCAGATGCGGCACCAGCACCAGCGAAACCGCATCCAGATCGAAATGCATGGCGTCCACCAGTCCGGTCGGCAATTCCGACGAATTGAGCGGCGAACCCTCGAAGTGCATGGTGATCGCATCGTCACGCGCCGCCCAGGCCAGCAACTGCATCAGGTAGTCCGGATCGTTGTAGGCCCACATCGAGATCGCGCGGGCGCTCTGGCAGGTCGGATTGTGGCCCTGCCCGACGCCAAACGGCTGGCCCAGCACATTGAGCAAGCCCGCCAGCAGGTGCACCTTGGGCGATACCGCCGTACCGAACACGCCGGCAATCAGCGCGGCCGTCTTCGCATGCAGTGGCAGGCGAATCTGGCGCCACAAGGCCGGCGCCACCGGCGGCGAGAACAGGATGCCGCGCTCGAGCAGGCAGGACAGGCCGTAGATGGCCTGACAGGTCTCCGGATGCACGGCCTCGTCGATCAGCTCGCGGATCAGCTCGACATAGGTCAGGAAGGTGTCGGTGCCGGTCGCGCTCAGACCCAGAGCGGCCGGCAGGAGGTCCGGCTGCTGTTCGAGCAGCCAGCGCACCAGCGCCGCGTGATAGACCGACACCAGCCCGGTATCGGCCATCGAACGGGCAAAGCCGCCAGCTTCCTGCTTGAGCGTCTGCACATCCATGTGCGTCAGCGCCTCGCGGTAGGCGTCCACGCCCGGATCGTGCTGTGTGGCCTGGGTCGGGCCGAACAGCGC
>JBFHJY010000084.1:0-8429 GCA_041595655.1 Azoarcus sp. | reverse complement strand
TTCGGCACGCTGGGCGGCGTGGCCATTGGCGGGCTGATCGGCCATCAGGTCGGCAGCAGCCGTTACGACCGCCATTACCGCACGCCGCACCACAACCGTTACCGCAGCTAGTCCCCGCCGCCACGCCGGGTAGTTGTGCACAAGCCGTATCCGCGTCCGTACTCGCGCGTTCGTCCGCATGTGCAGCGGCGCGTGGACGTGCATCATCACGAGCACCGCCGTGTCGAGTCCCGCCGCAAGGCGCTGCGCCACGAGCAGCGTCGTGAGCAGCGGCGGGATGACTGGCGGCGCGAGCATCGGCGCTGACGCATTGCACCGGCCGCCGCGGCAACGGACAATCGGCCGCTGAAGCGCCGCCGTGCTTTGCGCCGGCGGCGCGCCGCAATCCTTCGTGAGGACTTCGACTTCATGTCGCTGCGCATTGCCCATGACGGCTGGCTGAGGGGCGGCGGGCGCCGCTGCCCGTCGCCCAACTTCGACGCCCGCCCGCCGGAGCAGGCGGTGGACATGGTGGTGATCCACGCCATCAGCCTGCCGCCGGAGCAGTTTGGCGGGCCGGGGGTGGAGCAGCTGTTCACCAATCGCCTCGATCCGGCCGAGCATCCGTACTACGCTGAAATTTCCGCGCTGCGGGTGTCGGCGCATTTCTTCATCCGCCGCGACGGCGAGCTGCTGCAGTTCGTGTCCACGCGCGATCGCGCCTGGCATGCCGGCGCCTCGCGCTGGCGCGGGCGGGAACGCTGCAACGACTTCTCGGTCGGAATCGAGCTGGAAGGCAGCGACACGCAGCCCTTCACGCCGGCGCAGTATGCGCAGCTCAAGGCCCTGCTCAAGGCGCTGCGCCGCCGTCATCCGCTGCGCGACATCGTCGGCCATGCCGACATCGCGCCGGGGCGCAAGACCGACCCCGGGCCGTGCTTTGACTGGCGGCGTTTGCGCCGCGCGCGACTGCCCGGCATCCGTGCGGATTGACAAAAATGAGTGAAATCAGCATACTGCGAAAACTTTACTGAACGTAACGTTTCGTTACGTGGTTTTTCATACAGGTGCGGCGCCGGTCTTGTTGTCCGGCGCAGTCAGTTGGCCGCTCGCACCGCGGGACTCGTCGTCTGGTTGCGGCGACGGGTTGGACAACCTCTGCAATCGCTGCCCGCGCGCGGTGTCTCTGCCGCGCAACCGCCCCCGTACGGGGTGGCCGGCCCCGGCGCCTGCAGGAAGGAGGAACCATGAATCACGCAACTCGCGCTGCGGCGCCGGCAGGGGAAACCCAACCGGTTCTGGCGCAGGCAATGAATTCGGTGGTGGTGCTGGCGGTGTTCTTCGGTGTGCTGATGCTGGGCGGGCACTTTGCGCGCGTCCAGGCTTCGCCGACGGATGAAGCCGTGGTTTCGCAGGAACTGATCCAGCCGGTCGCCAGGGTGGCGCTGTCGAAACGGGCCAAGGCCGAGCAGGCCGCCAGAAAGGGCCTGTCCGACGAGATGGCGCGTGTGCGCGACTGGGTGGCCGAGCGCTACCGCGTTGCCGCCGAGGTCATCGAGCCGGCCTTCGTCGAGGCCGAACTGAGCGCCCGCGAAGCCGCGCTGGACCCGCTGCTGATCGTCGCCATGATGGCCGTCGAATCCAGCTTCAACCCCAAGGCCAAGAGCCACGCCGGGGCGCTCGGCCTGATGCAGGTCATCCCGCGCTGGCACATGGACAAGATCGGCCCCGACAACGACCACACCGTGCTGTTCGACCCGCGCGTGAACGTGCAGGTCGGCACCCTCGTGCTGTTAGAAGGCATGCAGCGCTACGGCTCCCTCGAAGCCGCCCTGCAGTACTACAACGGCGCCCGCAACGACCCCGAAAAGCGCTACACCAAGCGCGTCATGTCCGTGAAGCGCCAGCTGCAGATGGTCCTCGCCCAGGCCAACTCCGACGCCTGAGCGGTAGTTCCCCGGACAAACAGAAACGGCCCGAGTGGGCCGTTTTTGTTTGGCCCCACCCCGGTGCTCCGACCGCGTGGGAGCGCGGCTCTGCCGCGCGATGCGGCGGAGGTTCCGGCACGGCACCATCGCCCGATGAATCGGGCTCCCACGGCGCACGATGCGGCCGGGTGTGCACCGCGCTTCCGGACACCTGCTAGACTCAGGCGTGATTGCCTCAAGGGGTTTGCATGCACCCGATCATCGAAACCCATCGCGAAGAATTGCGCTTGCTGGCACGCCGCCATGGCATTGCCTCGATCAGGGTGTTCGGCTCGATGGCGCGCGAAGATGCCGACGACGCCAGCGATGTCGACCTGCTGGTCGAGACCGCCCCCGGCACCTCCGGTTTTGCACTGGGCGCCCTGCTGATGGATGCCCAGGACCTTCTCGGCCGGCGTGTTGATGTGGTGACGGAAAAGTCGCTCCATCCCTTGCTGCGCGAGCGCATCCTCAACGAAGCCCTGCCGTTGTAAGCCTTTGCCATGAAGCCGAGTCTGGAAGCGGACAGGGTCTACATCGCGCACATGCTGGAATGCATCGGCCGCATCTCGGAATACACGGGCGACGACGAGGCGCACTTTCGCGCCTCCAGACTCATCCAGGACGCGGTTGTCCGCAATCTTCAAACCCTTGCTGAATCAAGCCAGCGCCTGACCGAGCAAACGAAGGCGTCAGAGCCCGCGGTCCCATGGCGCTCGATTGCCGGTTTCCGCAACATCCTGGTGCATGACTATCTGGCGATGGATGTGGATGTCATCTGGCAGGTGGTCGCCAACGAATTGCCGCCCCTGCATGCGGCGCTGCAGCGCATGGCGGACCGCCTGTGCCGGGATGAACCGTCGCGTTGAGCCGCTGGCGAAATGCGACATCGGCTGGCCCCGGCGCTGCGTGTCGCAATTCGCTGCGCTCATCGCGCCCTACGCAAACACCCCGCGCATGCGTTCGACGGCTTCGAGCAGGCGGGGGCTGTGGGTGGTGTAGGCCAGGCGCAGGTGCTGGCGGGCGTGGTGGTGGCCGAAGTCGATGCCGGGGGTGGTGGCGACGCCGGCGTGTTCGAGCAGGTGGCGGGCGAACAGCTCGCTGTCATCGGCGATGGCGCGGATGTCGGCATACAGGTAGAAGGCGCCCTGCGGTTCGGCGTCGATGCGCAGGCCGAGGTCGCGCAGCGCCGGCAGCAGGATGTCGCGGCGCTGCGCGAATTCCGCACGGCGCGCTTCGAGGATGTCGCGCGTGGCCGGCGCGAAGGCGGCCAGCGCGGCGTGCTGGGCCGGGGTGGGGGCGGCGATGAAGAAATGCTGGGCGAGCTTTTCCAGCTCACCCGCCCAGGCGGCGGGCGCCACCAGCCAGCCCAGGCGCCAGCCGGTCATGCCGAAGTACTTGGAGAAGCTGTTCACCACGAACACGTCGTCGGCGCCGGCGCAGGCCGGGTCGGCCAGCACGCTGTACGGCGTGGAGCCATAGTTGAGGCCCTGATAGATCTCGTCCACCACCAGCAGGCCGTCGCGCGCGGCGACGGCGGTGTGCAGCGCATGCAGTTCGGCCGGTGACAGCACCGTGCCGGTGGGGTTGGACGGGCTGGCGACGATCAGCCCGCGCGTGTCGTCGCGCCAGTGCGCGTCGAGGCTGTGCGGGGTGGGCTGGAAACGCGTGGCGGCGTCCACCGGCAGCGCCTGCGGCACGCCCTCGAAGCTGCGCACCAGATGCCGGTTGCAGGGGTAGCCGGGGTCGGGCAGCAGCCAGCCGTCGCCGGGGTTGGTGGCAGCGGCGAGGATCAGTGTCAGCGCGCCGGAGGCGCCGGGCGTGACGAGGATGCGCTCGGGCGCGACGTCGGCGCCGAAGTGGTCGTGGTAGTGTCGGGCAATGGCCTCGCGCAGCGCCGGCAGACCGGCGGCAGGGGTGTAATGCACCTTGCCGGTGGCGATGAAGCGCTGCGCGGCCTCGATGACCGGCTGCGGCGTCGGGAAGTCCGGCTCGCCGACTTCCATGTGGATGATGTCGCGCCCCTGCGCCTCGAGCTGGCGCGCACGGGCGAGCAACTCCATGACGCGGAACGGCGTGATGTCGGCCATGCGGCGGGCCAGGCGGGGCGGAATCTGGGGCATGTGGGCGGGCTTTCGGACGTGGCTGCGGAAAATACGACTGAAGCGTGGCCGGTGGCGTGCCTATGATTGTGCCATGGCGCCGCACGCGGGGCGCCCCGGCAGGACGGCGGGGCGCCCCGCGTGTGGCATGGTTTTTTGAGGCGGACTGCCGCATCGGCGGGCCGCAGGTACGGAGGTCCCATGGACAAGCAGCTGCGCGAGGCCGCGCTCGAATATCACCGCCATCCCCGCCCGGGCAAGATCTCGGTCACGCCGACCAAGGTGCTGTCGAACCAGCGCGACCTGTCGCTGGCCTATTCGCCGGGCGTGGCGGCGGCGTGCCTGGAGATTGCCGAGCATCCGCAGGAGGCGGCCACGCTGACCGGCCGCGCCAACCTGCTGGCGGTGATCACCAACGGCACGGCGGTGCTCGGCCTGGGCAACATCGGCCCGCTGGCGTCCAAGCCGGTGATGGAAGGCAAGGCCGTGCTGTTCAAGAAGTTCGCCGGCATCGACGTGTTCGACCTGGAGGTCGATGCGCTCGATCCGGACCGCTTCATCGAGGTGGTGGCGGCGCTGGAGCCGACCTTCGGCGGCATCAACCTGGAAGACATCAAGGCGCCGGAATGCTTCTACATCGAGCAGAAGCTGCGCGAGCGCATGAAGATTCCGGTGTTCCACGATGACCAGCACGGCACGGCCATCGTCGTGGCGTCGGCAATCGTCAACGGCCTGCATCTGGTCGGCAAGGAATTCAAGGACGTCAAGGTGGTGACTTCCGGCGCCGGCGCCGCGGCGCTGGCCTGCCTGTCGCTGCTGGTGAAGCTCGGCGTGCCGCGCGGCAACATCTGGGTCACCGACATCGAGGGCGTGGTGTACGAGGGCCGCGAGAAGCTGATGGACCCGCTCAAGCAGGGCTTTGCGCAGCAGACCGAGGCGCGCACGCTGGGCGAGGTGATCGAGGGCTGCGACGTGTTCCTCGGTCTGTCGGCCGGCGGCGTGCTCAAGCCCGAGATGGTGGCGAAGATGGCGCCGAATCCGCTGATCCTGGCGCTGGCCAACCCGGAGCCGGAGATCACGCCGGATCTGGTGCGCTCGGTGCGCGACGACGCCATCATGGCCACCGGCCGCTCGGACTTCCCGAACCAGGTCAACAACGTGCTGTGCTTCCCGTTCATCTTCCGCGGCGCGCTGGATGTGGGCGCCACCGCCATCACCGACGAGATGAAGCTCGCCGCCGTGACCGCGCTGGCCGAACTGGCGCGCGCCGAGCAGAGCGACATCGTGGCCTCGGCCTATTCCGAACAGGGCGGCGGTTACGGGCCGGAGTACATCATTCCCAAGCCCTTCGATCCGCGCCTGCTGGTGAAGATTGCGCCGGCGGTGGCCAAGGCGGCGATGGAGTCCGGCGTGGCGACGCGCCCGATCACCGACTGGGACGCCTACCGCGGCCAGCTCAACAACGTGGTGTGGCATTCCGGCCTGCTGATGAAGCCGGTGTTCACGGAGGCGCGCAAGTCGCCCAAGCGCATCATCTTTGCCGAGGGTGAATCCGAGCGCGTGCTGCGCGCGGCGCAGACCGTCATCGACGAAGGGCTGGCATGGCCGATCCTGGTCGGCCGGCCTGCGGTGATCATGCAGCGCATCGAACGCTACGGCCTGCGCATGCGCCCGGAGGCCGACTTCGAACTGGTCAACCAGGACGACGATCCGCGCTTCAAGGAGCTGTGGATGGACTACCACCGCATGATGGAGCGCCGCGGCGTGTCGGTGGAGTACGCCAAGAAGGAAGTGCGCCGCCGCACCACGCTGATCGGCTCGCTGATGCTCAAGCTCGGCTACGGCGACGGCCTGATCTGCGGCACCTACGGCATGTTCCCGACGCATCTGGAGTTCATCGAGACGGTGCTCGGCCGCAAGCCGGGCGTGAATCATTTCTACACCCTCAACGTGCTGGCTCTGACCGGCCGCACGCTGTTCGTTGCCGACACCTACGTCAACGAGGACCCGAGCGCCGAGCAGATCGTCGAGATGACGCTGCTGGCGGCAGCCGAGGTGCGCCGCTTCGGCATCGCGCCGAAGATCGCGCTGCTGTCGCATTCGTCCTTCGGCAGCAGCGCTGCGGCATCGTCGGCGAAGATGCGCGCGGCGCTGGAGATCCTGCACCGCGACCACCCCGAGCTGGATGTCGAGGGCGAGATGGGTGGCGACCTGGCGCTCGACGTGCGTGCGCGGCTGGACGTGTTCCCCAACGCGCGCATGCGCGACGAGGCCAACCTGCTGATCTTCCCGAACCTGGACGCCGCCAACATTGCCTACGGCCTGCTCAAGAACGCCGCCGGCCAGGGCGTCACGGTGGGGCCGATCCTGCTCGGCGCGTCCAAGCCGGTGCACATCCTCACGCCCGAATCGACGGTGCGCCGCATCGTCAACATGACCGCCCTGACCTCGGTCGAGGCCGCCAAGTCGGGCGATTGACGCCGGCACGGCAGGGCAGATGAGGCGCCCGTAGGAGCGCGACTCCGTCGCGCGATCCCGAGTCGGCTTCGGCACGGCCGCGATCGCCCGATGAATCGGGCTCCTACGCACGGCAGGGAATCCACCCGTGGGAGCGCGACTTCGTCGCGCGATCCAGAGTCGGTCTCAGCACGGCCGCGATCGCCCGATGAATCGGGCGCCTGCGCGCAGCAGGGAATCCGCCCGTAGGAGCGCGGCTCCGCCGCGCGATGCAGCGTCCGTCCTGGCACGTCCGTTCACTTCGCGCAGAACATCGTTTACGCTGCATCGACGGAGCCGCCGGTGGGCGGCTCCGGCTATTTTCGGTTCTGAAAACCGGTTTTAAATCACATACTTTCAACACATAGCTAGAAAATTTATTAAAAGTAACTTGCTATCCGAATGGTTTTGTTACCAAAATGAATCCGTAGTCCCGATGGGGTCAATCAGCAACCAGGACCGGGCATCATGAAACAACGCTTTCTCTCCTTCTTCGCCGTCGTGTGTTCCATGGCCGTTGGCGTGCCGACGGCGCTGGCCGTGCAGCCGGATCTGCGGTCGGCTTCCTTCCTGATCGTCAGCGAACGCACCGGCGACGTGCTGGTCGAGCAGAACGCCAGCAAGGCGGTGCCGATTGCCTCGATCACCAAGCTGATGACCGCGATGGTGATTCTCGACGCGCGACAGAGCCTGTCGCAGCGCCTGACCGTCACCGCCGACGACATCGACCGCCTGAAGAAGACCGGTTCGCGTCTGGTCGTCGGTACCAGCCTGACGCGCGAGGAAATGCTCAACCTGATGCTGATGTCGTCGGAGAACCGTGCCGCTTCGGCGCTGGCGCGTTATTACCCGGGCGGACGCAAGGCCTTCATCGAGGCCATGAACATCAAGGCGCGCATGCTCGGCCTGAAGGAAACCCGTTTCGCCGACAGCAGCGGACTCGATCCGCGCAACCTGTCCAGCCCGCGCGATCTGGTGCGGATGGTGGCGGCGTCGGCGTCCTATCCGCTGATCCGCGAGTTCTCGACCGCACCGGAACGCTATGTGCGGGTGCGCGGCGGCATGACGCGCTTCGGCAACTCCAATCCGCTGGTCAAGGACCCGGAATGGCAGGTCGGCCTGTCCAAGACCGGTTACATCCGCGAAGCCGGCCGCTGCCTGGTGATGCAGACCTGGGTGCGCGGCGAGCCGGTGATCATGGTGCTGCTCAACTCGCAAGGCACCTGGACCCGCACGGCCGACGCCAAGCGCGTGCGCGCCTGGCTGGAGACTTCCGGCTCGGATCGCCTGATGGTGGCGGCGCGCAGCGGCAGCTGAGTTTCGGCGCCGCGCTGGACGGTCCCGGCGCAGTGGGCGAGAATCGCTCCATTGCCCGTGTCTGACCGTCCGGATTCCCCATGCAACTGCGTTTCACCAAGATGCACGGCCTCGGCAACGACTTCGTCGTGATCGATGCCACGCGCGCCCCTGTCGAGTTGCCGCCGGAGCGCGTGCGCGCCATCGCCGACCGGCATTTCGGTGTGGGGTGCGACCAGCTGCTGGTGGTCGAGCCGGCAACGCAGCCGGACGTCGATTTCCGCTACCGCATCTTCAATGCCGACGGCGGCGAGGTCGAGCAGTGCGGCAACGGCGCGCGCTGCTTCGTGCGTTTCGTGCATGACAAGGGCCTCACGACCAAGCGCCGGATCCGCGTCGAGACGCGCAGCGGCATCATCGAGCCGCGGCTTGAAGACGACGGGCTGGTGACGGTCGACATGGGCGTGCCGGCGCTCGAAGCCGCGCGCGTACCCTTCATTTCCGATTCCGACGACGTGGTGCAGCCGCTCGAGCTGCCCGACGGTTCGCGCGTGGACATCACCGCCGTGTCCATGGGCAACCCGCATGC
>JBFHJY010000083.1:0-8444 GCA_041595655.1 Azoarcus sp. | reverse complement strand
CGCCAGCATCGGTTCCAGACTGGTGGTCTCGGTGTCGAAGGCGGTCAGTTCGGCCGCCTCGATCCTCGCCAGCCAGGCGTCGAAGGCCTCCCAAGTCAGTATGGTTGCGTACTCGCGACCGGGGTCTTCGTCTGGCGCCTCGTCGGTGGCGGCCACCACCGCGTCGGCCTGGCCGTTGCGGTCCAGATCGCGCAGCCAGCTCTTGAACTCCATGCGCTCGTACAGCTTGCGCAGCCGCGCCTTGTCGTCGTCGCGCGCCGGCAGGTCGGCGGGCTTGAACGGCAGGTCGAGATCGGTCGCCACCGTCACCAGCTTGCGTCCGAGCGGCAGGAAGTCCAGATGCTTGCGCAGGTTCTCGCCGACCTTGCCGCCGACCTTGTCGGCGTTGGCCACGATGTCGTCCAGCGTGCCGAACTGCGTGAGCCACTTCACCGCGGTCTTGGGGCCGCATTTTTCGACACCGGGCACGTTGTCGACGGTGTCGCCGACGAGCGTGAGGTAATCGACGATGCGCTCGGGCGGCACGCCGAACTTCTCGGTCACGCCGGCGGTGTCGAGCACTTCCTCGTTCATGGTGTTGACCCAGCGCACGCCGGGCTGCACGAGCTGGGTGAGATCCTTGTCGCCGGTGGAGATCACGACCTCCCAGCCGGCTTCGACGGCCTGCCGCGTCAGCGTGCCGATGACGTCGTCGGCCTCCACACCGTCGACCACCAGCAGCGGCCAGCCCTCGGCTTCCACGCCTTCGTGCAGCGGCTCGATCTGCGCGCGCAGATCGTCCGGCATGGGCGGGCGGTGGGACTTGTATTCGGGATACCAGTCATCGCGGAAGGTCTTGCCCTTGGCGTCGAAGACGCAGGCGCGATACTCTGCCGCGTACTCGTTCTCGAGCCGCCGCAGCATCGACAGCACGCCGCGCACGGCGCCGGTCGGCTCGCCGGCCGAGTTGCGCAGATCGGGCAGTGCATGGAAAGCGCGATACAGATAGCTGGAACCGTCTACGAGCAGCAGCGTGGGCATTTCCGGAATTCCTTGGCGGAGAAACCGCCGCCCGCCGCGCGGGTCGAAACCCGCGTTGGCACCTGACGACGAAAACAACAAGAGAACCGCATGACGGCGAAAGAGAAACTCCCCCGCAGCGTGCCGGGCAGCGACGCGCAGAAATTCAACGCCCGCGAATCCTGGCGGATCTTCGGGATTATGTCAGAGTTCGTCGAGGCCACGGAACGGCTCAGCGCCATCCGCCCGGCCGTGTCGATCTTCGGCAGCGCGCGCACGCGCGCCGACCACCCCTATTACCTGCTGGCCGAGGACATCGCGCGCAAGCTGTCGGACGCCGGCTTCTCGGTCATCTCCGGCGGCGGCCCGGGCATCATGGAAGCCGCCAACAAGGGCGCCTTCCACGGCAAGAGTCCGTCGGTGGGGCTCAACATCCGCCTGCCGATGGAACAGCACGGCAACCCCTACCAGGACATCTCGCAGACCTTCCAGCACTTCTTCGCGCGCAAGTACTGCTTCGTCAAGTTCGCCGCCGCCTACGTGGTGCTGCCGGGCGGCTTCGGTACGCTGGACGAGCTGCTCGAGGTGCTGACGCTGATCCAGACGCGCAAGGGCCGCCGCATCCCGGTGATCCTCGTCCATCGCCCGTTCTGGGAAGGCCTGCTCGCCTGGTTCCGCGACCAGCTGGTGAGCGAAGGCACGATCAACGCCGACGACCTCGACCTGGTGCAGCTCATCGACGACCCGGCCGAGATCGTCGCCGCGATCTTCAAGCATTACGAGACCCGCGGCTTCGAGATGCTGCCGGAAGAGCATGAGCTGATGCTGAACCTGTAGGTCCGCAGATCGCGCTGAGCCGCAGGCGAAATGCGACATCGGCGATGGCTTCAGCGCTGGCTGTCGCAATTCGCTGCGCTCATCGCGACCTACGGCTGAAGCTTCGGGCCACGATCCGTAGGTCAGACAAGCGCCGCAGGCGCGCATCTGACGACCACGGATCGACTGCGGCACGGCGTCAGATGCGCTGCGCTTATCTGACCTACGCGCTCCTGTGCGCGGCGTTGCAGGGTGATTGCCGACGTGCTCATGCCAACCGCCGCATCGCGCAGCGCAGCTGCGCTCTACGGGCCGTGCCCCCGGCCGGAGGAGCCCGAGTCATCGGGCGATGGGGCCGTACCGAAGCCACAGGCCGCGTCGCCCTGTCGCAGCGGGCCGATTGGCAATCGCGAACGCCCCGCCCCGGCTGCCACGCGGAGGCGGCGGAAGGCGCTAGAATGCGCATATCGTACGGAGACCGACCATGAACCGCTTCCTGATGACCCTGCTGCTCGCCGTCTCGCTGCCTGTCGCGGCGCAAGTGCTCGAGCCGCTGCCCCCGCCGCCTCCGCCGCCGGAAGGCATGACCGACGATGCCATCGAGCCGGAGGTCACCATCCTCCAGCGCGGCGACGACAAGGTCGAGGAATACCGCTTCCAGGGGCGTCTCTACATGGTCAAGGTGACGCCGCCGCACGGCGTGCCGTATTACCTCGTCGACCAGCAGGGCGACGGCGTGATGGTGCGGCTCGACCGGCGGCCCGAGCTGTCGGTGCCGATGTGGGTGATCAAGTCCTGGTAAGACGGAGCGGATTTACAGCCGATGTCGGTATTCACGACCGTCACCCATGACGATCTCGCACGCTGGCTCGACGGTTACGCGGTCGGCCGCCTCGTCGAATTCGAGGGCATCGCCGCCGGCGTGCAGAACAGCAACTTCTTCGTCACGACCACCCTCGGCCGCTACGTGCTGACGCTGTTCGAGGCCATTCCGCGCGCCGACCTGCCCTATTACCTGTACCTCACCGCCCATCTGGCGCACCACGGCCTGCCGGTGCCGGCGCCGGTCGCCAACCGCCACAACGAATACCTCGGCACCCTGTCGGGCCGCCCCGCCGCGCTGGTGCGGCGCCTGTCCGGCAAGTCCATCGATGCAGCCACGCCGGCGCACTGCGCGCGCGTCGGCGCGATGCTGGCCGGCCTGCACCGCGCCGGCCAGAGCTACGGCCGCCGCCAGACCAATCCGCGCGGGGCGCAGTGGCGCGCCGCGGTGGCGCCCAGCGTGCTGCCGCATCTGCCGGCCGACGAAGCCGCGCTGCTGCAGTCGGAACTGGCCTGGCAGGCGCAGCAGGACTTCGACGCGCTGCCGCAGGGCGTGATCCACGCCGACCTGTTCCGCGACAACGTGCTGTGGGACGGCGAGCTGATCGGCGGCGTGATCGACTTCTACTTCGCCGGCAACGACGCGCTGCTGTTCGACGTGGCGGTGACCGTGAATGACTGGTGTACCATGGCCGACGGCAGTCTCGAGCCGGCCCGCAGCGAGGCGCTGCTGCAGGCCTACGCGGCCGAACGCGCCTTCACCGCGACCGAACACGCGCTCTGGCCGGCCGCACTGCGCGCCGCGGCGCTGCGCTTCTGGCTGTCGAGGCTGGAGGACAAGCATCTGCCGCGCGGCGGCGAGATGGTGCAGGTCAAGGACCCCGACGAATACCGCGACATCCTGCGCCGGCGCATCGCCGTCGCGCATGCACTGCCCGCCGGCGGCTGAACGCAGGCCGGCCTCCACAGCACAGGAACGAAGCCACACGATGCAAGCTCGACGCTACCCTTTCCGCCAGGGCTGGTTCTGGCTCATGGAAGGCGCCCGGTTGTGGCGCCGCAATCCGGCGGTGCTGATCTTCGCCTCGTTCACCTACATGCTGCTGTTGCTGCTGCTCGGCGCCATCCCGCTGGTCGGCCAGGTGCTGGCCTATCTGCTGATGCCGGTGATGTCGCTCGGCGTGCTCAACACCTGCCGCGCCATCGATGAAGGCCGCAAGGCCGGGCCGGACCTGCTGTTCTCGGGCTTTCGCGCGCCGATCGTGCCGCAGCTGATGGCGGTCGGCGGCATCTACCTGGTCGGCAGCCTCGGCGTGCTGTTCATCGCCGCGCTGTTCGACGACGGCACACTGCTGGGCATCGTCACCGGCGGCGAGCCGTTCGATCCGGAGGCCGACCTGCCCGGCATGGGCAACGCGCTGCTGGTCGCCGTGGTGCTGTCGCTGCCGGTGCTGGCCACCTACTGGTTTGCGCCGGTGCTGGCCGGCTGGTGGCGTGTGCCCGCCGCCAAGGCGATGTTCTTCAGCTTCTACGCCTGCCTGCAGAACTGGCGTCCGCTACTGGCCTTCGGCCTGTCGCTGCTGCTGATGTTGGGCTTTTTACCGCGCATCGTGATCAGCTTTGCCGGCATGATCTCGCCGCTGTTCTCCAGCCTGCTAACCCTGGTGCTGCCGCTGATCCTGCTGCCGATCACCTTCGCCAGCTTCTACGCCAACGCGCGCGACGTGTTCGGCTGGGACCGGGATGCCACAACCACCAGCTGAAGCCGATCCGCTCGGGCTGTTCGGCGGCACCTTCGACCCGGTCCACCATGGCCACCTGCGGCTGGCCGAGGAAGCGCGCGAGGCGCTCGGGCTGGCCGGTGTGTGCTTCATCCCGGCCGGCAATCCGCCTCACCGCGGTACGCCGCGCACCGACGCCGCACACCGGCTGGAGATGGTGCGCCGCGCGATCGCCGGCAACCCGGCGTTTTCCTGCGACGACGCCGAGGTGCGCAGCGCCGACCCGAGCTACACCGTGCTGACGCTGGAACGTCTGCGCGCAGCGCACGGCACGCGCCCGCTGGTACTGCTGCTGGGCGCCGACGCCTTCCTCGGGCTGGCGAGCTGGCACCGCTGGCAGGAAATCGCGCAGCTCGCCCACATCGCCGTGGCCGGCCGTCCCGGCCACGCCCCGGACGCCTTGCCCGACGCGCTGCAGACCGTGCTCGGCAACCGCATCAGCCGTGACCCGACCCGTTTGCGCGCTTCACCGGCCGGTGAAGTCGTGCGTTTCGACATGACCCCGCTGGCAATCTCGGCCACGGAAATCCGCGCCATGCTGCGCGACGGGCGCAGTCCGCGTTATTTGCTCCCCGATTCCGTTGTCGACTATATTGCCGCCCACTCCCTGTACAGCAGCCGCTAATGGACCTCAAAACACTCGAAAAAACCGCCATCGACGCGCTTGAAGACATCAAGGCGCGCGACATCGAGGTCATCGACACCTCACGCCTCACACCGCTGTTCGACCGCGTCATCGTCGCCAGCGCCGATTCCGGCCGCCAGACGCGGGCGCTCGCGCGCAACGTGCACGACAAGGTCAAGGAAGCCGGCGGCCAGATCATCAGCATCGAGGGCGAAGACAGCGGCGAATGGGTGCTGGTCGATCTGGGCGACATCGTCGTGCACATCATGCAGCCGGCCATCCGCAGCCACTACAACCTCGAGGAACTGTGGTCGGCCTCGCCGTCCGCTGCGCGCCGCCCCTCCAGCAAGGCCTGAAAGCAATGGGGGTGACGGCACGATGAAACTGCTGCTCGTCGCCGTCGGCACCCGCATGCCGCCCTGGGTCCAGGCCGGCTTCGAGGAGTTCGCCCGTCGCATGCCGCGCGAGATGCCGCTCGAGCTGGTCGAGATCAAGGCCGAACCGCGCACCACCGGCAAGACCGTGGACGCCATGCAGGCCGCCGAGGCCGCGCGCATCGAAGCCGCCCTGCCGGCGCGCTGTCGCCGCGTCATCCTCGACGAGCGCGGGCGCGACCTGAGCACCGTGGCGCTGGCCGCACGGCTGGAAGCCTGGCGCGAAGGCGGCGACGACGTGGCGCTGATCGTCGGCGGACCGGACGGGCTGGCCGACGCCCTCAAGCACTCCGCCGACGAGGCCATCCGCCTGTCCAGCCTGACCCTGCCCCACGCGCTGGTGCGCCCGCTGCTGGCCGAGGCGCTGTATCGCGCCTGGAGCGTCACCCGCAATCACCCGTATCACCGCGAATAGCCTCTCCATGCCCCGACCCCGCATCTACCTCGCCTCGCGCAGTCCGCGCCGCCGTGAACTGCTGCGCCAGATCGACGTGGACTTCGACATGCTGCTGTTCCGCGAAGGCAACCGTGCCGACCTTGACGTGGATGAAACCCCGCACCCCGGCGAGAACGTCGAGGACTACGTCGCGCGGCTGGCGCTGATGAAGGCCGACGCCGGCGCCCGCCGCGTGGCGCTGCGCCGCCTCGTGCACCGCCCGGTGCTGGGCGCCGACACCACGCTGGAAGTCGATGGCGAAATCATCGGCAAGTCCGCCTCGCAGGCCGAAGCGGTGGCCACCCTGCAGCGTCTGTCCGGCCGCAGCCACCGCGTGCTGACCGCCGTGGCGCTGGCCGACGGCGAGCGCCGGGAGTGCCTGACCAGCATCAGCGAGGTCCGCTTCCGCGAACTTTCAGGCGACGAGATCCTCCATTACGTCGCCAGCGGCGAGCCGATGGACAAGGCCGGCGCCTACGGCATCCAGGGCCTCGCGGCGGTCTTCATCGGCGACATCCGTGGCAGCCACAGCGGTATCATGGGCCTGCCGCTGTACGAGACCGCGCAGCTGCTGGCGCGCTTCGGCCTGCCGGTCCTCTGACGCGGACACGGCTCCGATGAGACATCCGCAAGGCGCGGCGTGCCGTCCTTGCGAATTTCCCATTGGGCTTCATTCATGAGCATCGAATTCCTCATCAACTGCACGCCGCAGGAAACACGCGTGGCCGTTTCCGAGCAGGGCGTGGTGCAGGAACTGCACGTCGAACGCACCGCCAACCGCGGCATCGTCGGCAACGTCTATCTCGGGCGCGTGGTGCGCGTGCTGCCGGGCATGCAGTCGGCCTTCATCGACATCGGGCTGGAACGCACGGCCTTCCTGCACGTGGCCGACATCTGGAACGAGCGCGCCAACGGCGAGCCGGTGCGCAGCATCGAGCGCCTGCTGGCCGAAGGCCAGAACATCACCGTGCAGGTGCTGAAGGACCCGCTCGGCACCAAGGGCGCGCGGCTGTCCACGCAGATCAGCCTGGCCGGCCGCATGCTGGTGTATCTGCCGCAGGACAAGCACATCGGCATCTCGCAGCGCATCGAGGACGAGACCGAGCGTGATCGCCTGCGCGAGCGTCTCGCCGCGCTGATTCCGGAGGACGAGACCGGCGGCTACATCGTGCGCACCATGGCCGAAGCGGCCAGCGACGAGGAACTGGCCGCCGACATCGACTACCTGCGCAAGCTGTGGGCCGAGATCCGCAGCCGCGCCACCGCCTCGCAGCCACCGGCGCTGCTGCATCAGGACCTCGACCTGGCGCATCGCGTGCTGCGCGATCTGGTCACCGACAACGTCGGCCGCATCCTCGTCGACTCGCGCGAGAACTTCCAGCGCCTGCTCGCCTTCGCGCAGGAATACAGCCCCAAGGTGCTGCCGCTGCTGGCGCATTACAGCGGCGAGCGCCCGCTGTTCGACCTGCACAACGTCGAGGTCGAGATCGAGAAGGCGCTGGCCCGACGCGTGGACCTGAAATCCGGTGGCTACCTGATCTTCGACCAGACCGAGGCGATGACCACCATCGACGTCAACACCGGTGGCTTCGTCGGGGCGCGCAACTTCGACGACACCATCTTCAAGACCAACCTCGAGGCCGCCCAGACCATCGCGCGCCAGCTGCGCCTGCGCAACCTCGGCGGCATCATCATCATCGACTTCATCGACATGGAGAACCTCGAGCACCGCAACCAGGTGCTCGACGAACTGCGCAAGGCACTGGTGCGCGACCACACCAAGATGAGCGTCAACGGCTTCACCGGACTGGGCCTGGTCGAGATGACGCGCAAGCGCACGCGCGAGTCGCTGACCCATCTGCTGTGCGAACCCTGCCCCACCTGCGAGGGGCGCGGCGAGGTCAAGACCGCACGCACCATGTGCTACGAGATCCTGCGCGAACTGCTGCGCGAGGCGCGCCAGTTCAACGCCAGGGAGTTCCGCCTGCTCGCCGCGCCCAACGTGGTCGACCTCTTCCTCGACGAGGAATCGCAGGCGCTGGCCATGCTGTCGGACTTCATCGGCAAGAAGATCTCGCTGCATCCGGAAGCGAGCTACACCCAGGAACAGTTCGACATCGTGCTGCTGTGAAGGCCATCGATCCTTTCCTCCCGGTGCTGGCCGCGGCGCTCGGTCTGGCTGCCGCGCACGCCGACGGCGTCGCGCTCGACCCGCTCAAGGCCGTCGGCGCGCTGCTGCTTGCCGCGCCGGCCTTCATGGGCTTCCGCCGCACCACGCTGCGCGTCGCCGGCGATATTGCCAACCCGGTCACCGAATTCATTTTTGCGCTGCTGCTGCCGGGGCTGTTCCTGCTCGTGCTCGTCAGCGGCACGGATCACTTCGTGCGCGGCGCGTGGAGCTGGAGCGCGTTTGCCGTCGGCCTGCCGTTCGCGCTGCTCGCCGTCTGCCTGCCGCTGATGTGCGGCTTCGAGGCGCGCGCGGCCGACCTCGAGGCGGGCCGCGACACCCTGGCTGCGGCCATCGCGCCGAT
>JBFHJY010000082.1:0-8505 GCA_041595655.1 Azoarcus sp. | reverse complement strand
CATCGCGCAGCAAAGCTGCGCTCCTACCGGTACAGACAACCCGACGGAGCCCTGGAAATGAATACCCCGCCCCTCATGCTCGAAGTCGAAAACCTCGAAAAGCGCTTCACGCTGCACATGCAGGGCGGCGTGTCGATTCCGGTGTTCGACCGCGCCTCGCTGACCGTGCGCGCGGGCGAATGCCTGATCCTCGCCGGTGCCTCGGGCGCCGGCAAATCCACGCTGCTGCGCTGCCTGTACGGCAACTATCTGGCGCAGGGTGGCCATATCCGCGTGCGCCATCACGGCGAACTTGTCGACCTGGTCGGCGCCGAGCCGCGCGTGGTGCTCGACGTGCGCCGCGACACGCTGGGCTACGTCAGCCAGTTCCTGCGCGTGATTCCGCGCGTTAGCACGGTCGATCTGGTGATGGAGCCGCTGCTCGCACGCGGCGTGGCCACCGACGAGGCGAGAGCGCGCGCCGAAACGCTGCTGGCGCAGCTCAACATCCCGCGCACGCTGTGGCAGCTCGCGCCAGCCACCTTCTCAGGCGGCGAGCAACAGCGCGTAAACATCGCGCGCGGCTTCATTGCCGAGTACCCGGTGATGCTGCTCGACGAACCCACCGCGTCGCTCGACGCCGACAACCGAAAAGTTGTCATCCAACTCATTCACGATGCGCTCGCGCGCGGCGCCGCGATCATCGGCATCTTCCACGACGCCGAAGTACGCGAAGCAGTCGGCACCAGCGCCTACGACGTCAATCAGGCAAGGATTGCAGCATGAAAACGAACACGCATTCGGGCGAAATCGTCCTCGACAACGCCCACATCGTCCTCGAAGACGAAGTCATCCACGGCCACATCGTGCTGCGCGACGGCCACATCGCCGACATCGGTGCCGGCCGCAGCGCCTCGCCGGCCGCACAGGATCTGGAAGGCGACCACCTCGTACCAGGCCTGATCGAGGTACACACCGATAACGTCGAGCGCCACCTGGTGCCGCGCCCCGGCGTGCGCTGGCCGACCATGCCGGGCATCCTCGCGCATGACTCGGACATCATCAGCGCCGGCATCACCACCGTGCTCGACGCCGTGGCCTGTGGCAGCGACCATGGCAAGGAGTACCGCCGCGACATCTGCGAAGCCGCCGTGGCCGGCATCACCGAAGCACGCGACGCCGGCTACCTGCGCGCCGAGCACCTTCTTCACCTGCGCTGCGAGATCGCCGCCGAGGACATGGCCGACACCTTCGAGCGCTGCATCGACAGCGACATGGTCAAGCTGGTGTCGATCATGGATCACACCCCCGGCGCGCGGCAGTTCGTCGACCTCGACAAGTTCGCCGAGTACTACAAGGGCAAGCACGGCGTGAACGACCAGCAGCTCGCCGAGATGATCGAGAAGCGCAAGGAGATCCAGGCCCGCCTCGGCCCCAAGCACCGCGATCAGGTCGTCAGCGGCGCACGCGAGCGTGGCATCACGCTGGCCAGTCACGACGACGCCACGGTGGAGCACATCGCCGAGGCCGTTGAGCTGGGCGTGACGATCAGCGAGTTCCCGACCACCGTCGAAGCCGCCGAAGCCGCCCATCGCCATGGGCTGGCCACCATCATGGGCGCGCCCAACATGGTTCGCGGCAAGTCGCACTCGGGCAACATCGCCGCACGCGAGCTGGCGCAGCTCGGCCTGCTCGACGTGTTCTCGTCCGACTATGTGCCGGTCAGCCTGATGCAGGCCGCCTGGCTGCTGCACGAGCAAAGCGGCTACAGCCTGCCCGACGCCTTCCGCGTGGTTTCGGGCAACCCGGCGCGGCTCCTCGGCCTCGCCGACCGCGGCAGTATCGCGCAAGGCAAGCGCGCCGACGTCGTGCGCGTGAAGCGCACCCCGCACGGCGCCGTGGTGCGCCGCGTCTGGAAAGAGGGGAGGCAGGTCGCATGAACGCCGCCGCCCGGCCGCCCGAAGGCGGCGTTCGTCCAGGGCTGGCTTTGCACAGCCAGCCCGCTCGGGCGGCGCGAAGCCGTGCTCCGCGCCTGTGGAACGGCCCGGCTGTGCAAAGCCGGGGCTACGTCGCGTCAGCGACCGGAGGGTAGTCCAGTGAGCGCGCGTTACGCCATCTACTACACGCCCGCACCGGACAGCGCACTGTGGCAGCTCGCCAGCGCGTGGATCGGCCAGGACTCCCATGCCGGCCGTGCCGTGCCGCGCCCGGCGGGTCTCACCGTGACGCCGGACGACCTCGCCGCCGCCACGGCCAACCCGTCACGCTACGGTTTTCACGCAACGCTGGTCGCCCCGTTCGAACTTGTACCCAGCGCCCGCGAAGACGATCTGGCCGAAACCCTGGCCACCTTCTGCCGCAACTGGCCCGCCTTCCGCGCAGCACTGAAAGTCGACCGCATCTACGACTTTCTGGCGCTCGTGCCGGCCCACATCGACCCGCGCCTGGATACGCTGGCCGCCGCCTGCGTGCGCGGCTTCGACCACTTCCGCGCACCGCTGTCCGACGCAGACCTCGCCCGCCGCGACTCGCCCGATCTGTCCGAGCACGAGCGCGCGCTGCTCAAGCGCTGGGGTTACGCCCACGTGCTCGACGCCTTCCGCTTCCACATGTCGCTCACCGGCGCCCTGCCCGACGACACGCTGGCGCGCCTGCAGCCGCAGCTTGCCGCGCTGTTTGACGACCTGCTGCGCGAACCCGTCGCCATCGACGGCCTGAGCCTGCTCAAGCAGCCCGACCGCAGCAGCCCCTTCCACTGCATTGTCCGCCACGGCTTCACGCCGGTAGAGCTCGCCGCCCGGGTGCACTGAGCGCCCGCAAGCCGCCGTGTCGGCACCGACACAAGGCCACTGCAAAGAAAAACGGCCGGGCGCGTTGTCGCGACCGGCCGTCGTATGGGGCGGGTGGAGCTTAAATCACGCCCTGCGCCAGCATGGCGTCGGCGACCTTGACGAAGCCGGCGATGTTCGCGCCGTCGACATAGCTGACGCTGCCGTCTTCCTGCTTGCCGTAGCGCAGGCAGGCGGCGTGGATGCCGGTCATGATCTCGCGCAGACGGGCGTCGACTTCCTCGCGCGTCCACGACAGACGCATGGCGTTCTGGCTCATCTCGAGGCCGGAGGTGGCGACGCCACCGGCATTGCTGGCCTTGCCCGGGGCGTAGAGTACCTTGGCCTGTTCGAACACACGCACGGCGTCGGCGGTGCAAGGCATGTTGGCGCCTTCGGCGACGCACACCACGCCGTTGTCGACCAGGCGGCGCGCGTCGTCGGCGTGCAGCTCATTCTGCGTCGCGCAGGGCAGGGCCACATCCGCCTTGACGCCCCAGGGACGCTGGCCGGGTTCGAAGCGGGCGTCGGAGACGCGCTCGGCGTAGTCGCTGACGCGACCGTAGAGGTGGTTCTTGACCTCCATCATGACGGCGAGCTTCTCGGGCGTGAAGCCGGATTCGTCGATCACGGTGCCGCTGGAGTCGGACATGGTGATGACCTTTGCGCCGAGCTCCATGGCCTTTTCGGCAGCGTACTGGGCGACGTTGCCGGAGCCGGAGATCGACACGGTCAGGCCGTCGAGGCTGCGGCCGGCGTGGCGGAGCATTTCCTCGGCGAAGTACACGGTGCCGTAGCCGGTCGCTTCAGGGCGCATCAGCGAACCGCCGAAGGACAGACCCTTGCCGGTGAACACGCAGTCGGCACGGTTGCTGAGCTTCTTGACCATGCCGGCCATGAAGCCCACTTCACGTCCACCCACGCCGATGTCGCCGGCCGGGATGTCGGTGTCGGAACCGAGGTGGCGGTGCAGTTCGGTCATGAAGGCCTGGCAGAAGCGCATCACCTCACCCGGGCTGCGGCCCTTGGGATCGAAGTCGGAGCCGCCCTTGCCGCCGCCCATGGGCAGCGTGGTGAGCGCGTTCTTGAAGGTCTGCTCGAAGGCGAGGAACTTCAGGATGGACAGGTTCACCGAGGGATGGAAGCGGATGCCGCCCTTGTAGGGACCGATGGCGGAGTTGTGCTGGATACGGTAACCGCGGTTGACGTGCACCTCGCCCGAATCGTCTACCCACGACACGCGGAACAGGATCGCGCGCTCCGGCTCGACGATGCGGTCGAGCAGGCCTTGCTCAGCGTAACGCGGATGCTGCTGAATGAACGGCCACAGGCTTTCCATGACGTCAGACACGGCCTGCAGGAACTCGGGCTGACCGGCGTCGCGCTGGGCAACGTGCTCTAGAAACGATTCAAGGCTGGTATATCTCATTGCATCTCCGGATGGACAGAAAACGCCACAGCGGTCTCGATGACGGGGCGTGCGGCAGATGGGTGCGCAAAGCCAAACCCGCACATTTTCGAACAACCGAAGCAAAAATGCACCCTTTGAGTGCATCTGGCAGACAAGCGGCGACATCCCGTTCTGCCTGAACGGCAGGGCGGAAGACATGGCGGGAAAGCGTCGATTGCCCGCCTATGGCCCCGCGCCGACGCTCAGGCTTGGACGCGAAACACGCCGCCCATGCCGCTGGCGTGGTGCTCCAGCACATGACAGTGCAGCATCCAGTCGCCGGGGTTGTCGGCCTTGAAGGCGACCTCGATCCTGTCCTGTGGCTGCATCAGTACGGTGTCGAGCAGCGGGCGATGCGGCTCGGACTGGCCGTTGCGACTGAGCACGCGGAAGTGATGGCCGTGCAGGTGGATGGGGTGAAACCAGCGCGTGTCGTTGATCAGCGTGAGACGGCAGGTGGCGTCGCGCTCGAGCGTGAACAGCGGAGCGTGGTGATGGGCGTCGGCAGCATGCGGCTGACCGTTGACGGTCCATGCCATGCCCTGGCGCATCAGGCCGACCATTTCCTCGCGCGACAGGCTGCCCATCATGCCGCCCTTGAATTCGATCCCGTGATGCACCGCCCCGGCCAGATCCGGCTCGGTCACGGGGTTGGCGGGCAGGGCGGGCGGCACACTGGCGAGCACGTTCGCCCGCACCGGCTCACCGGCCACCGGCAGGGTGATGAAGCGGTAGGCGGCCGGGGCGTAGAAGTCGTCCACGAGCTCGACCGTGCTACCCGCCTGCGCGGCAATGTCGAGTACGACATCGGCACGCATGCCGGGACCGAGGGTGACCCGATCAGCTTCGAAGGGCTCAACCGGCTGGCCGTCGAGCGCAATGACGTGGCACGGCAGGCCGCCGAAGTTGAGGCGGAAGATGCGACCGTTGGCAGCGTTGATGATGCGCAGGCGGATGCGCTCGAAGGGGCGCACCGGCTCTTCGTCCCTGAGGCCGCCGTTGATGGTGACGGTATTGCCGACGCGACCGTCGTGGCTGCGTGCGTGGTAGTCGTCAAAACCGTCGACGATATTGGCGTCGCGGTCCAGCATCCAGTCGTCGAGCAGCCACACGATCTCGCGGTCGGCGGCGTAGGGTTCGGCCTCCTCGACGATGAGCGCGCCGGAGAGCCCGCGGCCGAGCTGTTCCGGAGCGTTGGCATGCGGGTGATACCAGTAGGTGCCGGCGTCCGGCAGCACGAAGTCGTATTCGAAACGCCCGCCCGGCGCGACCGGCGCCTGCGTCAGGTGCGGCACGCCGTCCATGGCGTTGGGCAGGCGGATGCCGTGCCAGTGGATGGTGGTGTCCTCGTTCAGCCCGTTCTCCAGCACCGCACGCAGCCGTGCGCCCTGCTTCATCCGGATCACCGGCCCCGGCACCGCACCGTTGTATCCCCACACCCCGCCGACCTCGGTCGGCCCATACGGCGCCAGCGAGAAACCGGCCTTGCCCGCCGCCAGCCGCAGCGCCTCATCGGCGCCCGCCCTCGCCCTGGCGGCCGGCAACGCCGCCCACGCCAGCGAGGCGCCGGAAGCGGCGAGGAAGTGGCGGCGGGTCAGGCGGGGTTGGCTCATGGTCGGCATCCGGAATGAGGCGGAACGGTGACACCACACAGACGCTTGCAGCGCCGATCGGTTCGCGCCGTTCAGGCGAAATCCGCATCCAGCACGATGCGGTAGCGCGCCTTGCCGGATTCGAGATGGGCCAGCGCCTCGTTCACGCGGCTCATCGGAAAGCGTTCGACCTGCGGCGCGATGGCGTGGCGGGCAGCAAAGTCGAGCATGGTGGCGATGGTGGCCGGTGAGCCGATGGGTGAGCCGGAGATGCTGCGCTGTGCGCCGATGAGGTCGAAGGCGTTGACCGGGATCGGCTCCAGCACCGCACCGACGACGTGCAGCCGGCCCTTGGGCGCCAGCGTGGCGACCAGCGCGTTCCAGTCCAGCGGCACATTGACGGTGACCAGCAGCAGATCCAGTGTGCCCGCCAGCCGAGCCAGATCATCGGCGTCGCGACTCGACACCACGTGATGCGCGCCAAAGCCGCGCGCCTCGTCGAACTTGGACGGACTGGAGGTGAAGGCCGTGACCTCGCAACCCCAGGCGCGGGCGAATTTCAGCGCCATGTGGCCGAGACCGCCGATACCGACCACGCCAACCCGGTCGGTGGGCTTCACACCGAATTCCACGAAGGGGGTGAATACCGTCACGCCTCCGCACAGCAGCGGGCCGGCGCTGGCCGCGTCCAGCCCCTCGGGCAGCGGAATGGCCCACGCGGCATTGGAGCGCACGCGCTCGGCAAAGCCACCGTAATGACCGATGATCACCGCCTGGGTGTGGTTGCACAGGTTGTGGTCGCCGCTCATGCAGGAATGGCAGTGCATGCAGCTGTCGGATGCCCAGCCCACACCGACGCGTTGGCCGACGTGCAGATGACGCACATGCGAACCGACCGCAACGATGCGGCCGACGATCTCGTGCCCCGCCACCACCGGATACACCGAGTTCATCCACTCGTTGTTGAGCACCGACAGGTCGGAATGGCAGATGCCGCAGTTCTCGACGGCGATCTCGACGTCGTCGGCCGCCAGCGGGCCGGGATCGTACTCAAATGGGGCGAGAGGCTGGCCGGCGGCTTGGGCGGCCCAGGCACGGATGCGGGTCATGGTGTTCTCCTGTGACGAGCGACCATGCTACCGCTGCCGCAACGCACCGTGAAACCCGTACTTGCATCATGGGGGGCCAGCCGTGACCATGCGCGGCGACACTGCATACGATCCGGCATGACAACACCATCTCCCGACGCCAGCCGTCCCCCCCTGATCGAAGCCGACACGCCGGCCTTCCGCCGCGCCAACCTGGCGCTGTTCATCGGTGGCTTCGCCACCTTCGCGCTGCTCTACGCCACGCAACCGCTGCTGCCCGAACTGTCGCGCGAGTTCGGCGTCGGGCCGGCGTGGTCCAGTCTGGCGGTGTCGGCCGGCACCGGCGCGATGGCCTTCATGCTGATCCCGGCCAGCGTCCTGTCGGACCGCTACGGACGCATGCTGCTGATGAAATGGTCGCTGATGCTGGCGGCGGTGATCGCACTGGCCGGCGCCTTCGTCACCGACTTCACGCAGATGATCGTGCTGCGCGCCCTGCTCGGCTGCGCGCTGGCGGGCCTGCCGGCGGCGGCCATGGCCTATCTGGGCGAGGAGATCGCGCCCAACGCGCAGGGCCGGGCGATGGGCCTGTACATCGGCGGCAACGCGCTGGGCGGCATGAGCGGGCGCGTGCTGGGCGGCCTGCTGGCGGATTTCGGCTCGTGGCGCGTGGCGCTCGCCGTGCTCGGGGTGCTGGGGATTCTCGCGGCCATCGCATTCTGGCGCGCATTGCCCGCCTCCAGCCATTTCCGCGCACGCTCCGTGTCACCGCGCGCGGTGTTCGACGACGCCCGCGTGATCTTCGCCGACAGCCATCTGCGCTGGCTCTTCGCCTGCGGCTTCCTGCTCATGGGCGCCTTCTTCGGGCTGTACAACTACGCCGGCTTCCGGCTTGAAGCAGCGCCCTACGAGCTCGCGCAGAGCGCCATCGGCGCGATCTTCCTGCTGTACCTGATGGGCAGCCTGTCATCGGCTTGGGCCGGGCGGCTGTCCGATCACTACGGTCGTCACAACGTGTTGTGGGCGATGGTGGTGGTGGCGCTGCTGGGGCTGGCGACCACGCAGTTCCAGCCCCTGCCGGTGCTCATCCTCGGCATCGCGCTGTACACCTTCGGCTACTTCGGCGCACACAGCACCTGCAGCGGCTGGGTCGGCCGCCGCGCCGGCGAGCGCCGCGCGCTGGCCTCGGCGCTGTACCTGTCGGCCTACTACCTCGGCAGCAGCCTGGTCGGCACCTTCACCGGCCTGGCCTGGGACGTCGGCGGCTGGACAGGGCTGACGCTGGCGGTGGGCGGCTGTCTGCTGGCGGCGCTGGGTCTGGCGTTGTGGATGCGGGCGATGACGCTCAAACAGCCTTAGGGCTCAATGAACGCAGCGGATTGGCAAGATCACGGCGGATCCGGACGGCGATGCCGGGTTTCGCCCGCGGCACTGCGCACATGCACCGTCCGGTCATCGCGCTCGCCAATTAACCTCGATCAAGGGAAGCGCCCCGACGGGCCGGACAATGGCTTCCGGGATGCGGCCGTTTCTCCTCCTTTCCGGCCGGATCCGCTCGGCGCCGGGGT
>JBFHJY010000081.1:0-8551 GCA_041595655.1 Azoarcus sp. | reverse complement strand
CGGCGAGCGTCTCACCAGCGCAAGATAGTGCGTGGCGTAGTTCAGGCCGGCGAGCAGGGCGAAACCGATCACCACCAGCTCGATCGGCAAGCTCTGGAAGTGTCCGATGGAATCGTCCTTGCTGGAGAAGCCGCCCAGACCCGCCACGGTGAAGGCGTGGATGACGGCATCCCATGGCTCCATGCCGACTGCCCACAGGCTGATGCCGCAGGCCAACGTCAGCAGCATGTAGGTCATCCACAGCCCCTTTGCGGTTTCCGCAATGCGCGGCGTGAGGCTGGATTCCTTCATCGGTGTCGGCACTTCGGCCTTGAACAGCTGCCGGCCGCCGATGCCGAGCAGCGGCAGGATGGCGACCACCAGCACGATCACGCCCATGCCGCCGATCCAGTGCATGAAGGTGCGCCACAGGTTGATTGCCACCGGCAGTTCGTCGATGCGGTAGAGGATGGTCGCGCCGGTTGCAGTCAATCCGGACACGGCCTCGAAGAAGACCTTGGAGACCCCGAGTTCGGGATTGAATGCGTAGAGTGGCAAGGCGCCGAAGACCGGCAGTACCAGCCAGGTCAGCACTACCAGCAGAAAGCCGTCACTGGGGCGCAGATCGCGCTTCTTGCCCCGCGTCAGGAACCAGATCACCGCACCGCAGACGAAGGTGACCAGCATCGCCCAGTCGAAAGCCGAAATCGCGCCGTCATCATGCAGATGGGCGACGACCAGCGGCACCCCCATCAGCAGGCCGAAGATCATGATGATCAGGCCGAGTGCATTGAAGACGGGAAAGAAGGTTCTCATTTCAGAGGAAGGTAAATCCGACCTGGAACAGCTTCTCGACCTGACGTACGAGGTTCTTGTGCGTACAGAAGACGATGACGTGGTCGTCCTGTTCGATCACGGTGTCGTGGTGAGGCATGATGACCTCGCGCCGGATCACCCGCTCGTCGCGGATTTCATTGCGCACGATGGCGCCGATGGTGACCCCGCGCGGCAGCGGAATCTGCTCGATGGCCTTGCCCACCACCTTGGATTCCTTGGGTGACCCGTGGGCGACGATCTCCAGCGCCTCTGCCGCCCCACGGCGCAGGCTGTGCACGGCGACCACGTCGCCACGGCGCACGTGCGCGAGCAGCGTGCCAATCGAGATCTGCGCCGGCGAAATCGCAATATCGATCGGGCCGCCCTGTACCAGGTCGACATAACTGCGGCGATTGATCAGGGCCAGCGTGCGGTGTGCGCCCATGCGCTTGGCCAGCGAGGCAGACATGATGTTGTCTTCCTCGTCGTTGGTCAGCGCCACGAACAGGTCGATTTCGTCGATGCCTTCGTTCTCGAGCAGTTTCTCGTCGGTGGAGTCACCCTTGAGCACCAGTGTGCGGTCGAGGTTGGTGGCCAGCATCTCGGCCCGTCGCTTGCTGACATCGAGCAACTTGACGTTGTAGTCATGCTCGATCGAGCGGGCCAGGCGGAAGCCGATGTTGCCGCCACCGGCGATCATGATGCGTCGCATCGGATGGTCGCCGCGGCGCAGTTCCCGCATGACCTGGCGGATGTGCACGGTTGCCGCCAGGCAGAAGACCTCGTCGCCGGGAACGATGATGGTGTCCCCTTCGGGAATCAGCGCTTCGCCGTTGCGGTAGATGGCGGCGATGCGCACCTCGATGTTGGGCAGGTGATAGCGCAGCGCCTTGAGCGGATGGCCGACCAGCGGCCCCCCCTCGAAGGCACGGACGCCGATCAGGCTCAAGGCGCCATCGGCGAACTCAAGCACCTGCAGTGCCTCGGGGAAGGAAATCAGGCGCTTGATGTAATCGGTGACGATCTGTTCCGGACAAATCGAGAAATCGACTGCGAAATTGTCGGCCGACAGCAGTTCCGGATGATCGACGAACTCGCCCGAGCGCAGACGGGCGATGCGGGTGGGCAGATTGAACAGGGTGCGCGCGACCTTGCACGCACACAGGTTGCTCTCGTCGGACTGCGTCACCGCAATCAGAAGGTCGGCATCCTCTGCACCAGCGTCCTGCAGGACAGAAGGAGCGGCGCCATTGCCACAGACCGTGCGCACCTCGAAGCGGTCCCGCAAGGAATCGAGCAGCTCCGCGTTGGAGTCGACCAGCGTGATGTCATTTGCCTCGGAGACCAGGTTCTCGGCCACCGATGTACCGACCTGACCCGCGCCCAGGATGATGATCTTCACTTGAGGAGAGCCCCCCATCGGAAAGCGCGCATTGTACGCCCGCGCCCGGGTTCATGCTGCGGTGCGGAAGGCGCCATCTCTCAGCTCTCGGCGCTCTTGCGGTTGGGCTGCAGCCCCAGTTGCTTGAGCTTGCGGTACAAGTGGGTGCGTTCCAGCCCGCACTTCTCCGCAATGCGCGTCATGTTGTTGCCCTCGGTTCGCAGGTAGTGCTCGAAATACAGACGCTCAAAGGCCTCACGCGCTTCGCGCAAGGGCTGGTCGAAGGAGATCGTGTGCATGCTGTCGGCCGGGGCCGGCAACACACGCTGCACATCGGTGAGGCTGATTTCCTCGTCCAGCGTGCCCAGTGCCAATGATTTGACGGTAGCCCGCAATTCGGCAAACCCTCCTGGCCAAGGCTGGGTGCGCAAGGCGTTGAGGGCGGCCGTCGAGAAAGTGCGACGCGGCACTTCACCGGATTCCACGAGGTGCACCAGCAACTGGGACGCAAGCTCCGGCACGTCATTCTGCACCTCCGCGATTCCCGGCGGCACCAGCAGGACCTCGAACAGGCTGGTCACCAGCTTTTCGTCCCAGCCCTCCGCAATCAATGCTTCTGGGGGCGTCTCTTCGATGACCACGACATGGAGGTTGAAGCGATCCAGTCGCTCCAGCGCGAATGCCAGGTTCTTCTGCTGGGTGCGCGTCAGCTTGCCGGGATCACCCACGAAAATCACCCCGCCGCTGACATTCTGGAGCTGGGTCAGATCGATGGGGTGGTTGACGCTGGCGAAGTCGAGCCAGTGCGTGCCTGCCGGCTTGAGGCTGCGTGCGGCCAGTTCGGCAAGACTGCCGACCCCCGGGCGCAACGCCAGCACGCGGGATTTCTCGGCGATCTGCTGCAGGCGTTTCCGCAACTCGCGCAGCGGGGCCGAGCGCGGAAAGGCCTCCAGCGTCAGCGGCGCGGGCTGGCCGCTGGTGCCGGGGCGTTGCAGACCGCGTTTCACCGCCATCAACAACTTCTGCAATGCAATCGGCTTCTCGAGATAATCGATGGCACCGATCCGCGTCGCCTCCACCGCCGTATCGATGGTGCCGTGCCCCGACATCATCACCACCGGCATGGTCAGTTGGCCATTCGCCGCCCACTCCTTGAGCAAGGTGATGCCGTCCGTGTCGGGCATCCAGATGTCGAGCAGCACCAGGTCGGGACGCTTGGCATTGCGCACGGCCCTCGCCGCACCGGCATTTTCCGCCAGGATGATGTCATGCCCCTCATCGCTGAGGATTTCAGAGAGGAGTTCGCGAATACCGACTTCGTCGTCGACGATGAGAATGTTAGCCATGTCTGCTCTTTACCACGTTTCTGCTTTGCTTTACGGCCCCGTTACACCGGCAGCCCGAAAGCGGACGGTGACCACGGCACCGCCGTCTGCGCAATTCGACAGCTGGACGTCTCCGCCATGCTCGTCGGCGATCTTCTTCACAATGGCGAGCCCGAGCCCGGTGCCCCGCTCCTTGGTCGTGAAGTACGGTTCGAAGGGACGCTGCAGCACCTCCGGCGGGAAGCCCGGCCCGTTGTCGCTCCACATCAATTCGATCATGTTGCCCGCCCGCCGGGTCGTCACGACGACCCGCGCGTGACTTTCCGCTACCAGTGCATCCTCGGAGTTCTGGAAAAGATTATGAAGGATCTGCCGGATCTGCGCCGGATCTCCCCACACGGGCGGAAGATCCGGCGCAAAGTCGCATTCCACCTTCAAGGGCGAACTCTCGTACAGTCCGAGCACCTCACTGATCAGTGCATGTACGTTGACCGCAGCATGACCGGGGGTCTGCGGACGGGCGTAATCACGAAAGGCATTGACGAGGTTCTTCATCGCCTCGACCTGGTTCACGATGGTACGCGTCGCGCGCTGCAGGATGGCCTGCCCGTCCTCGTCGAGACGGCTCTCCAGCTTGTAGGCCAGGCGTTCAGCCGAAAGCTGGATCGGCGTCAGCGGATTCTTGATCTCGTGCGCAAGGCGCCTCGCTACCTCACCCCAGGCAGCCGTGCGCTGTGCGCGCACCAGTTCGGATACGTCGTCAAACACGACCACCATGCCGCCACCACTCGAGGCCGGCAGTCTGGCGCCATGAATGCGCAGTGTCTGCGGTTCGCTGCCCTCACGGACGATTTCGACCTGCTCATGCCATTCTCCCTGGTTACGCGCAAAGCCGTCACGCAGGGCATCGCGGAAGGCATGCAGGCGTGGCCAGTCCGAGAGCGGAATGTTCTCGAAACCTTCCATCGCATCCCCGAGGATGTCAGTCGCGCCGTGGTTGGAGGCACGCAGGCAACCATCCTCGGCAAACGCCAGCACACCGGCCGACAGGTTGGCCAGAATGCTTTCCAGATAGACGCGCGCGGCGTCCACCGCATGTCGGCTGCGGTCAGCCTGCGCGCGCGCTTCCTCGAGCTGGCGCGTCATCTGGTTGAAGGACTGGGTGAGCACACCGAGTTCGTCACGTGCCGGGAGCGCTCGACGTGGGCTGAAATCGCCCTGTGCAACGGCACGGGTGCCCTCGGCGAGGATGATCAACGGGGCGACCAGACGCCGGGTCAGCACGAAGGCCACGGCCACCGCTCCGAACAACGCCAGCAACAGGGTCAGCGTCAAGGTGAGCAGGTAGATCTGGCTCAGTCCGTTACGTCCGATGACGATCTGCTGGTAGTCACGATGGGCCTCCTGCACAGCTTCGACGTTGCGCGTCAATGCTGCCGGCACCGGTTCCATGAGTTGAAGGTAGTAGGGGTCGCCCAGCACGCTCCGGCTCTCGATCGGCACCACCACGCGGATCATCATGCTTCCCTCGTCCCGCGTCTCGATCTGCGCGTAGCGACGCATCTGTCGGGCCTGGCGCAATTGTGATGAACTGGGCAGATCCGGCAGCAGGCTGCCTACGCCGCTACTGACAGTGGTGATGAGTTGTGCGCTCGGACTGACCAGCGTCAGGCTGGCCACCCCGGAATGTTCGCGCAGGGAATTGAGGCGCATCGAGGACGCCGTCACATCCCCATCGAGTTCCAGCGCGATATCGCGCCCGCGCTCGACGACCTGGCTGACCAGGTGATCGAGCGCCGTCTGACCCAGCACGATGCCACCATCGAGCGCCCGTTCGACACGCACGTCAAACCATGAATCGATGCTGCGCACCACAAAGAACACCGAGACGGCGTACAGGATCAACACCGGCACCACCGCCATCAGCGCGAACATCAACGTCAGGCGGTACTTCATGCGCGCGCCGAAGGCCCGTGCCCGGTACTCGCGCCACAACCGCACGAGCTGAACCAGTACGACAACGGCCAGCACCGCAGCGGCTACGCCGTTGATGGCGAGCAGCTGGGGGAACAGGCCGCCAAGCAGATCCAGGTTGGCGCTGACCGAAGCGAGCAGGAACAGCGACACGCCGACCAGCGCGACAACGAGGACGATGCCTAGACGTTTCAAGGCAGCGGCTCCCCGCTGAACTTCCAGCGCACCCAGGAAGTTGCGAGATTCCACTCCCGACCGCCGGTTGCGGTCACCACCAGGGGTTTGGGCAGGAGCTCGATCTCATGGCGCATGCGCAATGCGGCAGCATACTCTGCCCCTTCAGCGATCTCGGAGCGCGTCAGAACATGCCAACTGCGTAGTCTGGTCATGGTCATCATGGCCGCATCGAGGGTGTCGAAAGTACGGTGCAAACCGCCAACCGACAAACGATAACTGCGGGTGATTGCGTGGTAGGCCAGCCGATATTGCAGGCGACGCGTCGCAATGACCCGGTCGAACCAATACCAGCGGGACTGCCCGACATTGAACTCGACACTGAAGTACAACGACACCCCACGCTGCAAGGCGTCGATCAAACGCGGATTCAGTCCGAGGTCAAAGTCGGCGTTGAGCACATAGCCATCTTGAGTCGCGATCAGCGCGGCTGAACGCACACTCGCATCAGCCTGCACAAAGGTGGATACGCCCAGCAGGGCGACCACCATGATCAAGCGAAGCCCTTCAAGCGCGCTTGCGTAGCAGCGCGTAATAAAAGCCGTCATGCTCGGCATCCGGCAGCAATTGTAGGTCCATGCGGCCATGCAGAGGCAGCCTCTCCGCGTCGGGATGGCGATTGCACAGCGCGGCAATGCGCGCACCGTTCTCCTCCTCGAACACCGAGCAGGTTGCGTACAACATTGTGCCACCCCGCGCGAGCATTGGCCAAAGGGCATCGAGCAAGGCGTCCTGGCGTGCGGCGAATCCTGCGATGTCTTCATCCCTGCGCAACCACTTGATGTCAGGATGGCGGCGCACCACGCCGGAGGCACTGCACGGAACGTCCGCCAGAATGCGATCGAAACATCGTCCGTCCCACCATCGCTCCGGTTTCATCGCATCGCCGTGAATGGTCTGCGCCGTCAAGCCCAGACGCGCAAGGTTGTCGCGCACACGCTCGAGACGTCGAGCATCCACATCCACCGCGCAAAGCTCCACATCGGCCCGTTCGAGGATGTGAGCAGTCTTGCCACCGGGCGCGGCACAAGCATCCAGCACTCGCTCTCCGTCGCGTGCTCCGAGAAGCACTGCAGCGAGCTGAGCGCCTGCATCCTGCACGGAAACATGGCCGTCCGAGAAATGTGGCAGCAGCGCCACAGGAACCGGACGAGCAAGCAGCAGGCCATCCTCGCTCACGGAAGTGCTGACGAGTGAGCGTGCATCGAGAACATCTCGATAGTCATCGCGCACGGCCCGCTGGCGATTGACGCGTAACGCCATGGGCGGATGGGAGTTGCCCGCAGCCGCCACGGCTTCCCACTGCAGGGGGTGATCACGGCGCAAGCGGGCCAACCACCAGGCAGGATGACGATAACGTGCGACTTCATCCGCATCCATTGAGGCTGCGAATTCGTCGGCCCGGCGCAGCACATTCCGGAGCACGCCATTGACGACGCCGCGAAGGCCTGGCGCAAACGAGGCTACTGCCTCGACAGCCTGATCAACGATTACATGGGCCTGTTCCGGACGCTCCTGAAGACGATGCACAGCAACCAGCAGCAAGGCATGCGCTTCTACCGGTAACGGTTTCGTCAGCAGGGCGCGCAGCACGTGGTCGCCAGCGCCATACTCACGCAGTGTCGACCAGGCTAGATCACGTACCGCTCCGCGTATGGCAGGGGGCCAGTCTGCCGCGCCGAGAGCTTCCCACGCTTCCGTCAGGTTTCGACCCGCAAGGACCTGCACGACAAGCCCGGATGCTGTACGCATGGCCCAGGCAAGACTGTCGGGCGCTAGACGTGGCTTGCGGGCTGATGTGCGTGGTGATGAATGAGTATGTTTCACGTGAAACCGTTCCGGGTATCAGGCACTCACCAGATCGAATGCCATTTTCAAGATCAGCACCGACACCACGCCGAGGAAAATCGTTCGAACAAAGGCGGCGCCATGCCGTAATGCCAATCTCGAGCCGATCAAAGCGCCAGCAAGGTTGCACAAGGCCATCACAATTCCGACCTGCCACAGCAACGACACATTGCCGGTGAAGAACGCCAGTGCCGCAAGATTCGTTGCAACGTTAAGGATCTTGGCAGTTGCTGACGCATGAAGAAAGTCCAGGGAAACGAAACGGACCAGCAGAAAGATGAAGAAGCTCCCGGTGCCCGGACCGAAAAATCCGTCGTAGAAACCAACCGCGGTGGCAATGCATGCCGTAATAATCACATCACGACCCGGCTGCCGATCGGAACTCGTTGCAGTACCGAAATCCTTGCGCACAAAGGTGTAGATGGCTACCAGAATCAGTAAAACCAGCACCAGCGGGCGAACATGTTCAACGGGCATCCAGGTCACGGCGCGAGCCCCGTACCACGCGCCGACAAGTGCACACAATGCGCCCGGGAGGGCAATGCGCCACGGTATCCTCACCCTGCGCGCATACTGAAGCGCCGCGCTGGAAGTCCCGACGACACTCGCAATCTTGTTGGTACCGAACAGCGTTGCCGGAAGCGCAGACGGGTAGGCGGCAAACAGCGCAGGAATCTGCACCAGGCCACCACCACCCACAACCGCGTCCACAAACCCGGCGACAAAGGCCGCAAACCCCACCATCCACAGGACAGCCTCGATTTCCATCGCCGCGATCAGTCCCGATGTTTCACGTGAAACGCATCACTTCCCGATGCAGAAACGGGAAAAGATGACCCCGAGCAGATCGTCCGGCGTGAACTCCCCGGTGATTTCACCCAGCGCGTCGTGAGCCATCCGCAACTCCTCGGCAAACAGATCCAAAGCTCCAGCCTGATTACGGGCAGCGGCTACGTGATCCGCAGCGACCCGCAACGCCACAAGTTGCCGTTCG